>NZ_JBBNAH010000694.1:0-2509 GCF_037994325.1 Pseudomonas sp. | reverse complement strand
CAACACTGGGCGACCGTGGACGGGGCTGAGTTCCACGACATGTTCAAACACGGCCACATCGGTTTGCTCGCCATTCACCCGTACCGAAAACCGTGTGCCCAAGGCGCGAACCCTGCCTTGCGGGGTTTGTACGAAGAAGGGGCGGCCTTGTGGGTCGGCGGCGGTGCGGATGAGAATTTCGCCTTGGCGCAGGGTGAGTAAGCGCTGCTGATTGTCGTACTGCACGTCCAGCGCGCTGTCGGTGTTGAGCTGCACGTCACCGCCGTCAGCCAGGGTGAGTGTCTGACGCTCGCCGACGGCAGTGCGGTATTGCGCCAACCAGGGACTGCTGCGGTTTTGTTGGTAACCCGCCCAGCCCAGGGAGGTGCCACCGAGCAGCCAGGCAAACCCTTTGAGCACGCTGCGGCGGTTGCTGCGTTGTTGGCGGGCCGCGAGCTCTAGCGTGCGACCGGTCAGCCGGCTGGGCATGCCCTGCAGACGCTGTTGCAGGCGTTCGGCTTGTTGCCAGGCCCACTGGTTTTCCGGTGAGGCTTGTAGCCAATGCTGCCAGGCTTCGGTATCAGCACTGTCGCCGCTCAGGCGGACATACCAATTGGCGGCCTGTTCCAGGGCGGCGTAGTGACGGGCGTCAAGCGCAGCGGTCACAGGCCGGCTCGCAGGCTATAGAGCATGCAGTGTTGCAGTGCTTTGGCGATGTAGCGGTTGACCGTCACCAGCGACACTTCCAGGGTTTCGGCGATGGCTTTGTAGGGCACGCCATCCAACTGCGCCAATAGAAATGCCTGGCGAATTTTGGGGCCAAGGCCGGCGAGCATGGCGTCGAGCTCGCACAGGGTCTCCAGCAAAATCGCTCGGGTTTCCGGCGAAATATCTTCGGCTTCCGGTTGCTCGGCCAGCGCTTGCAGCCAGGCGCGTTCCAGGCGGGCGCGGCGAAAGTGGTCGATCATCAACCGGCGGGCGATGGTGGCCAGGTAGCCTTTGGGTTCGCGCACGTCGTGCAGGCGGGCAGCGGCGTTGTCGGCGCTGAGCACCCGCACGAAGACGTCTTGCACCAAGTCCGCCGCCAAGTGGCGGCAGTCCACGCGGGGGCGCAACCAGCCGAGTAGCCAGCGGTGGTGCTCCTGATAAATCTGCCCCACCTGATCATGCAGGTCGGTCTGGAGGTGGCCTGGCATGCGAAAGATGCTCAAATAAGAAAGGTTGTCATCTTAGGGGGCTGGCGCGCCATTGAGCAAGCACATGCCAGCGGCGCTGGCGGGGTGCTTCAGTTAAACTCCCGACTTTTTCCAGGACAGCGGCTTATGCGTATCGGCCACGGCTACGATGTTCACCGTTTCGGCGAGGGCGATTTCATTACCCTTGGCGGCGTACAAATTCCCCATAAGTTCGGCCTGATCGCCCATTCCGATGGCGACGTGTTGCTGCATGCGTTGAGCGATGCCTTGCTTGGCGCAGTGGCGCTGGGCGATATCGGCAAACACTTTCCCGATACCGACCCCACCTTTAAAGGCGCCGACAGCCGGGTGCTGCTGCGCCATGTGTTCAGCCTGATTAAGGCCAAGGGTTGGCTGGTGGGCAATGTCGACGCCACCATCGTCGCCCAGGCGCCGAAAATGGCCCCCCATATAGAAAGCATGCGCGCCGCCATTGCTGCCGACCTTGACGTGCAGTTGGATCAGGTCAACGTCAAAGCCACCACTGAGGAAAAGCTCGGTTTCACTGGCCGTGAAGAAGGCATCGCCGTGCACGCAGTCGCGCTGTTGGTCGCTCAATGAACGAATTCGAATTGCTTGGCCCGCTGGCATACGGCGAGGTTGCTGGCCGTGCGGTGTTAAAAGCCAGCGCAGAAGATTTCCAGGTGGATGAAGTGCTGGATATTCCCCTGGCCGGCGAAGGTGAACACCTGTGGTTGTGGGTGGAAAAGCGTGGCCTGAACACCGAAGACGCCGCGCGACGTTTGGCCAAGGCTGCTGGCGTGCCGTTGAAGATGATCAGCTACGCCGGTTTAAAAGACCGCCAAGCGCTGACCCGGCAATGGTTTAGCCTGCATTTGCCCGGCAAGGCCGATCCGGATTTCTCCGCTGCCGTGAGTGACAGCCTGATCATCGTCAAAACCGCCCGACATAAACGCAAGCTGCAACGCGGCGCCCATTCGGCTAACGGTTTCACCTTGCGCCTGACCCAGTTGCAGGGCGACCGCGCTGCGCTGGATGCTCGCCTGGAACAGCTCAAAGTCCACGGCGTACCCAACTACTTCGGCACCCAACGTTTCGCCTACCAAGGCGGCAACGTGGTGCAGGCACGGGATTTCGCCAGCCGTAAAGAACTGCCCGACGCGCGCAATGTGCGCTCGCGGCTGCTCTCGGCGGCGCGCAGTTATCTATTCAACCAGGTACTCGCCGCGCGGGTGGCCGATGGCAGTTGGCAGCGTGCGCAGGTCGGCGACTTGCTGGCCTTTACCGACAGCCGCAGTTTTTTCCCGGCGGGTGAGGCTGAGTGTAGTGATCCG
>NZ_JBBNAH010000693.1:0-3957 GCF_037994325.1 Pseudomonas sp. | reverse complement strand
GTGTTGAAACGGCCTGTTGAAGAAAAATTTGCAGGTTTATTCGTCTGAATAGGCCAGAAAAAACTAAGAGGTCTGTAAGGGCAATGCTGCTAGAACCCAGGGTATGCCTGAACCGTGTTTGCGCCGGTTAGGAGCTAGCGTTTCGATTGTGTACAATGCGCCGGTATTTTTACCCTCTATTTTCCCCGCAAACGCTTGCCAGCACTGGGGGGAAACGCAGTAGAGTCGCGCATGACCGCAGAACTTCTGACGCGAGCCCGAATGAACGAACAATTGCAGCCCCTCAAGAAGCAACCGCGTGTTGGCAAAGCCAGCCACAGCGGCACTCAGGATGACGTCGTTTACGCGCATATCTTCGATGCCATTCTCGAACAGCGCCTAGCCCCAGGCACCAAGCTGAGCGAAGAAGCATTGGGTGAGATTTTCGGCGTCAGCCGCACCATTATTCGCCGCGCCTTGTCGCGCTTGGCCCACGAAAGTGTGGTGCTGCTGCGGCCCAACCGCGGCGCCGTGGTAGCCAGCCCCAGCGTTGAAGAAGCTCGCCAGATTTTCTACTCGCGCCGCTTGGTGGAGCGCGCCATCACTGAGTTGGCGGTTGAGCACGCCACTGCTGAACAGCTGGCGGAATTGCGCCAGATGGTGGCGGATGAGCAAGCGAGTTTTTCCCGCGGGGATCGCGGTGCCGGTATCCGCCTTTCTGGCGAATTCCATTTGAAGTTGGCCGAGGCGGCGAAGAATGCGCCGCTCATTAGCTTCCAACGCAGCTTGGTGTCGCAGACCTCGCTGATCATCGCCCAGTATGAAAGCGGCAGCCGCTCGCACTGCTCCTACGATGAACACAACCAACTGATCGACGCCATTGAAGCGCGGGATGCGGTGAGGGCCGTGAGCCTGATGATGCATCACATGGACCATATCGACAGCAAGCTCAACCTCGACGAAGACAGCGCCTCGGACGACCTCCACGCGGTGTTCTCGCACCTGCTGCAAACCAAGAAAAAAGCACCGCGCTCAGCGGCGCCGCGCTAGTTTCTTCGGGATGTAAAAAAACCGCCCCTGATAGGGCGGTTTTTTTATGGGGGAGAGTGTCGGCTTAGCTCGGCGACAACTTCAGAACTCTGGATTCCCGCGTGCGTGGGAATGACGGTGGGTGCATGGGGTTTCCCCGTCGTTCCCACGAAGGCGGGACCTCGCGTCTGGGGTGAGTGTGTCGGCTTAGCTCGGCGACAACTTCAAAACTCTGGATTCCCGCGTGCGCGGGAATGACGGTGGGTGCATGGGATTTCCCCCGCCGTGCCCGCGAAGGCGGGGAACTGGCGTCTGGGGTGAGTGTGTCGGCTTAGCTCGGCGACAACTTCAAAAGTCTGGATTCCCGCTTGCGTGGGAATGACGGTGGTGCATAGGGTTTCTCCGTCGTCCCCGCGCAGGCGGGGACCCAGAGTCTTGGGCGAGGGCGATAATCGCTGCCCTCACCCCAGCCCTCTCCCGTAAACGGGAGAGGGGGCCGATCATCAGCGCTTGTGAACGCTTTGACCGGCCGCAAAGGTCTCTTTCACGGCGCGGTCGTCGCCAATGGTCATCAGCACAAACAGTTTCTCTTCCAGGTTTTTCGCTTGCTGCAAGCGGTACGACAGCAACGGCGTAGCGTTGTAATCCAGCACGATAAAATCGGCGTCGTTGCCGCGGGCGAAGCTGCCGATTTTGTCGTCTAAACGCAGCGCTTGCGCGCCGCCCAAGGTTGCCAGGTATAGCGATTTAAACGGGCTGAGCTTGTTGCGCTGCAACTGCTGCACTTTGTACGCCTCGTTCAGCGTTTGCAGCATGGAGAAGCTGGTGCCGGCGCCCACGTCAGTACCCAGGCCCACATTCACGCCAAACTGTTCCGCCTGCTTAAGGTTGAACAAGCCGCTGCCCAGAAACAGGTTGGAAGTCGGGCAGTGCGACACCGCCGAACCGGTCTCGGCCAGACGCTGACACTCCTCGTCGCACAGGTGCACGCCATGGGCAAACATCGAGCGCTCGCTGAGCAGTTGGAAGTGGTCGTATACGTCCAGGTAGCCCTTTTGCTGCGGAAATAGCGATTTCACCCAGGCAATCTCGTCGAGGTTTTCCGACAGGTGCGTGTGCATATACAGGCCCGGGTATTCCTGCAGCAGTTTGCCCGCAGCGGTCAGTTGCTCCGGGGTGCTGGTCGGGGCGAAACGTGGGGTGACGGCGTAGTGCAAACGCGCTTTGCCGTGCCAGCGTTCGATCAGTTCTTTGCTGTCGTCGTAGCTCGATTGCGCGGTGTCGGTGAGGTAGTCCGGGGCGTTGCGGTCCATCATCACTTTGCCGGCGATCATACGCAGGTTCAGCGCTTGGCTGGCCTCGAAGAATGCATCCACCGACTGCTTGTGCACGCTGGCAAATACCAGCGCGGTGGTGGTGCCGTTACGCAGCAGTTCCTTGAGGAAAATGCTCGCCACATCGGCGGCGTGGGCTTTGTCGGCGAACTGTTTTTCGGTGGGGAAGGTGTAGGTGTTCAGCCAGTCCAGCAGTTGCTCGCCATAGGCGGCAATCATGCCGGTTTGTGGGTAGTGAATATGGGTGTCGATAAAGCCCGGCGTGATCAGCGCATCGCGGTATTCGCTTATTTCTACGCCGCGCAGGGTGGGCAGAATATCCCCGGCGTGGCCGACCTTGACCACCTGGCCATTGTCGACCACCAGCACGCCGTCTTCGAAATACTCATACGACTGCGCGTCGCCCACTAAGGCGGGGTCGGCAATGCTGTGGAGGATGGCGGCGCGGTAGGCTTTCAATTGGCTGGTCATGGCAGTCTCGTGGTACGTAATTATTCGATTTTGTTGGGCCGGCCCAACATGGCGGTTTAGGCCTTGGCGCGGCGCGAGGCCGGAATTAATTTGGCGACGCTTTCGCCGCTCTTTTCGCCCTGGCCAAAGTTGGCGTTGTAGGTGGCAACCACCTCGCCAGCAATGGAGATGGCAATCTCGATGGGCAGCTTGCCTTTTACTTCCGGGATGCCCATCGGGCAGCGCATTTTCTGCATCACTTCGGGGCTAAAGCCGCGCTCACGCAAGCGGTGTTCAAACTTCATTCGCTTGGTGTGCGAACCGATCAGCCCGTAGTAGGCAAAGTCGTTGCGCTTGAGGATGGCGGCGGTCAGTTCCAGGTCGAGCTGGTGGTTGTGGGTCATGACGATGAAGTAACTGCCCGGCGGCATGTTTTCTACCTCGTCCACCACGTCCTCATTCACCACCTTGGTGGCCCCCTGGGGAATATGCTCGGGAAATTCGTTTTCCCGTGAATCAATCCACTGCACCTTGCACGGCAGGCTGGCCAGTAACGGCACCAAAGCGCGGCCGACATGGCCGGCGCCAAACACGGCGATGCGCGCTTGTGGCTGGCCCATGGGTTCGAACAGCAGCACGGTGGCGCCGCCGCAGCATTGGCCCAGGCTGGCGCCGAGGCTAAAACGCTCCAGGCGGGTGTCCTGAGTACGGCTGGCGAGCATGTCGCGGGCCAGCTCCATCGCTTTAAATTCCAGATGACCACCGCCTACGGTTTCGTAAATGCGGTCAGCGGTGACGACCATTTTTGAGCCGGCATTACGCGGGGTTGAGCCGAGCTCTTCGATGATGGTCACCAGCACACAGGGCTGGCCCTGTTGCTGTAATTCGGCGAGGGCGCTGATCCAACTCATTTGCTCAGCCTCCAGGTGCGAAGCGGTTTAGCGGAACGCGACAGGCGCCAGTCGTCATCGCTTTTGGGCGCTGTAGCGGGCTGTTCCAGTAACACCAGGCGCGGCAAAGGCTCAGAGCCCGTTGGCGCGGCTGGGGTGGTTGTTTGGGCGGTGTGTGTTGTCATTGTTGTTCACCGTATGTCCTGCAAGGAGCTCGTAGGGTGTGCTGCGCGCACCGAAGCGAACACAGCATTTCAATTCGGTGCGCACAGCAC
>NZ_JBBNAH010000692.1:0-7567 GCF_037994325.1 Pseudomonas sp. | reverse complement strand
GTTTCTTATGGCGCGGCAGTATTGCCTCGATTTCTGGCTTCTCGCTTGGGCTGCTAGCCGACGCGGTAGAGGATGAAAGCCAAAACTGAGTGCCTTTAGGGTGTGCTGCGCGCACCAAGCGACCTCTAAAAGCCCTGCATAAGCGGGGCTTTTTTATTGGCCGTTCGGATGCCGTTAACGCTTGGCGATGATGTACACCGCATGCACGATGCCGGGGATGTAACCGCACAACGTCAGCAGAATGTTCAGCCAGAACGCGCCGCCAAAACCGACTTGTAAGAACACGCCCAGCGGCGGCAGGAGAATGGCGATCAGGATGCGGATCAGGTCCATGAAAGGAGTTCCTTTTCAGTTGAAAAAACGTACCCCTTAACGGACCCGCCGCCCGCCTCTACGGTTCAACCTAAGTGCGCCATCACTCTTTGTGCGTATGTTTCGCCGCGTACAAACAGAGCATTTCCATGGCGATGGTTGCCCCGGCTAGCGCGGTGACTTCGGCGTGATCGTAGGGCGGCGCCACCTCGACTACGTCCATGCCCACCAGGTTGATACCGCGTAAACCGCGCAGAATTTCTAACGCTTGATGGCTGCTTAGTCCGCCGCACACCGGCGTGCCCGTGCCCGGTGCAAATGCCGGGTCGAGGCAGTCGATGTCGAAGGTCAGGTACACCGGGTTATCGCCGACCCGCGCGCGAATCTGTTCGGCGATCTGCTCCGGGGCATGACGGTGGACGTGGCGCGCATCCAGCACCTGGAAGCCCATCACATCGTCATTGGTGGTGCGCAGGCCGATTTGCACCGAGCGCGCCGGGGCAACCAGGCCTTCGCGGGCGGCGTGGTAGAACATGGTGCCGTGGTCAATGCGCTGCACCGCTTCGTCTGGCCAGGTGTCGCTGTGGGCGTCGAAGTGAATCAGCGACAGCGCGTCGTGTTTTTTTGCATGGGCTTTAAGCAGCGGGTAGCTGATGAAGTGGTCGCCCCCCAACGTCAGCATGGCGCAGCCGGCGGCGAGAATGCCGTCGGCATGGGCTTCGATGGCGCCAGGGGTGAGCTGCGGCTGGCCATGATCGAAATCACAGTCGCCATAATCAATCACCGCCAGTTCATCAAAGGGGTCGAATTCCCAGGGGAAGTGCCGCGCCCAGGCCATTTGCGTGGAGGCCGCGCGAATCGCCCGAGGGCCAAAACGGCTGCCAGGGCGGTTGGTGGTGGCGGTGTCGAATGGCACGCCGCTAACCACCACATCAACGCCGCGCAAGTCACGGCTGTAGCGGCGGCGCATAAAGCTGGTGATGCCGCCGTAGGTCGCTTCGGCGGCAGTGCCGTACAGGCTGTCGCGGGTGAGAGCTTGGTCGTTACGTGATGCCTGGTCCATGCAGGTTCTCCTTATTTGTATTGGCTGCGAAAGGCGGTCCATAGGCGGGTGCGTTCGCGCTGCTGGGGCAGGCTTTGCATCTGCTCACTGAACAGGTAGGCACGCACCTCCGCGGCTGGGTAGATATCTGGATCATTGACCACGGCTGGGTCGACCAAGGCCGTTGCCGCGCTATTGGCGTTGGCGAAAAACACACTATTGGTGACTTCGGCGATGGCCTCGGGGCGCAGCATGTAGTTGATAAAGGCCAGCGCCGCTTGCGGGTGCGGGGCATCGACGGGAATGGCCATGGTGTCAAACCACACCAGGGTGCCTTCGCGGGGAATGCGGTAGACCACTTCGAATGGCTGCTTGGCCTCTACTGCACGCGCGGCGGCGGTGGCGGCGTCACCGCTGTAGCTCAAGGCAATGCACACCTCGCCCTTGGCCAAGTCGTCAATCTGCCGGCCAGAGGCAACGTAACGCACGTTGGGCTGCAAGGTGGTCAGCAGTTGCTGGACTTCTTTAAGGTCGGCTTTAGCGGTGCTGTACGGGTCGTGGCCCAGGTAGTTGAGGGCCAAGCTAATCACCTCCTGCGGAGAGTCGAGCACACCGATGCCGCAGTCTTTTAGCTTGCTGGCGTATTCGGGTTTAAACAGTAGGTCCAGGCTGTTTAGCGGCACGTCCTCGCCCAGGCGTTTGCTCACCGCCTCCTTGTTCAGCCCCAGGCCGATGGTGCCCCAGGTGTAAGGCACACCGTAGCGGTTGCCGGGGTCGGAGGTGGCGAGTTTGCTCAGCAGTTCTGGGTCAAGGTTGCGGTACAGCGTGAGGCCAGCTGCATCGATGGGCTGCACGGCCTTGGCTTTGATCGCGCGCGCCAGGCCGCTGGAAGACGGGAATACCACGTCATAACCGCTGCCGCCGGTAAGCAGTTTGCTGTCTAGGGCTTCGGCGCTGTCAAACACGTCGTACTTGATTTGAATGCCGGTTTCGGCCTGAAAACCCTTCAACGCTTCGGGGCCGATGTACTCCGACCAGTTGTAGATATTCAGGGCTTTTCCTTCGGCCTGGGCCGGCAGATGCAGGGGCAACGTGACGGCCAGCAGTACAGCGCACGCGGCGATTCGCATGATGGGTGATCTCCTCTGGCAGTTAACGGTTACCGCGCCTCTCGAATGGCCATTAACGCTGGCAGGAGGCTCTGGATGGCCTGATAGTGCGCCGCGCTTTGCTTCGGATAAATGCAAAGTGATATACCTTGGCATCGCACCCCATCAATGTTTGGACATGCCATGCTTAGCCAGGTACGCGACCTCGATCTGCAATTGCTGCGGCTGTTTATCAGCGTGGTGGAGAACGGCGGCTTCAGTGCGGCCCAGGGCGAGCTGGGGATTGGCCAGTCGACCATCAGCACGCAAATGGCCAAGCTGGAAACTCGCCTGGGGTTTCGCTTGTGCGAGCGCGGCAAAGCAGGTTTTCGCCTGACGCCTAAGGGTGAAGAAGTACTGGTTGCCACCCGTAAATTGCTCACCGCCATTGAGGTGTTCAAGGGCGAAGCCCAGGGCATGGCGGACAAGCTGTTAGGCGAGCTGCGCATCGGCCTTTCGGAAGGCTTGGATGGGCAAATTCTTGAGCGCGTCGGCAGCGCTATTCGCCTGTTTCGCCAACGCAATCAGGCGGTGCAAATCGAAGTCTTGAGCGCCACACCGGCCGAGTTGGAGCGCCGTCTCCTGCACGACCAACTACACCTGGCCATCGGCTATTTTTCCGGCGCTCAACTCGCCATCGAACACCAACTGCTGTTTAGCGAAGAACAGGCGTTGTACTGCACCACCGGGCACCCGCTTTTCAGTCGCAAAACGCTGAGCCTTGCCGATCTGCATGACCAGGATGGCGTGCACCACCCCTACCGTTTTCTGCAATTGGACGAGCCCTGGCAGTCGGCCAATAGCAGCGCGCGCAGTGAACAGGTTGAGGGCTCGCTGGTCTTTGTATTATCCGGCGCCCATCTGGCCTATCTGCCCACCCATATCGCCGCGCCGTGGGTACGGGCCAAACGTCTGCGGGCCGTGTTGCCGGAGCAGTTGGGCTTTAGCGTGCAGTTTCACCTTGGCAGCCACCGCGGCCGGCAACCCAGTGAGGCCCAGCAAGCATTTGTGCAGGATTTGTTTAGCGCCTTTAACCGGCAATAACGCGCTGGGCCGGGCGATTGCGCACAGGCTTACTATAGTTTCCTGCTGACGCTTTCTAAGATCGACCTTTCCCCACCGTTCAAGGAGTCTGTATGAGCAAGGTTCACCGCGTCGCCGTATTGGTTGGCAGCCTGCGTAAAGCCTCGATCAACCGCAAGCTGGCCTTAGCCCTGGCAGAGTTGGCGCCGCCCTCGCTGCAATTGGAGATTGTCGAGATCGGCGACTTGCCGCTATACAACGAAGACATCGACGTCAGCCCAGCGCCCGCCGCCTACACGGCGTTTCGCGACAAGGTAAAAGCCGCCGAGGCGCTGCTATTTATTACCCCCGAATACAACCGCTCGGTGCCCGCGCCGCTGAAGAACGCCATCGACGTCGGCTCACGGCCGTATGGCCAAAGTGTGTTCAGCGGCAAAGCCGGCGCAGTAGTCAGTGCCTCGCCGGGCGCCGTCGGTGGTTTTGGCGCCAACCATCACTTGCGCCAGTCCATGGTCTTTCTCGATGTGCATATGCTGCAGCAGCCGGAAGCGTACCTGGGCGGCGCCGGCAGTTTCTTCGCTGAAGACGGCACCTTGAGCGATAGCATCAAACCGTTTCTGCAGAAGTTCATCGACACCTATGCGCAATGGGTGGCACTGCATAGCAAAGGCTAAAACCGTCACACACCGGTCTGCCTGCAATGGGTAGACCGGGTTATTTGCCGGCAGATGATTTTTTCATCTGTCATTGATCTTTTTTTCACACCTGCAAACGCATCCTGCGCCTGAAACATCCAGAAACGACTCCTGGAAAGCCAGGCTTTGTCCGGCGTGCACAGCCATTCACGCCATTTCTCCCGTCTCAGGAATGCACGCCGATGAATAAACTTCCGCAGATCACCCTGGCCTTTTGGGTGATGAAAATATGTGCCACAACCCTCGGCGAAACCGCCGGCGACTTGTTGTCCATGACCCTCAACGTTGGCTACGCCATCAGCTCGATGATCCTCATCAGCGTATTTCTGGTGACCCTGGTCGCTCAGCTCAAAGCCAAAACCTACAACCCGATGCTGTATTGGATCGTGATTCTGTCCACCAGCACCGCCGGCACCACCATGTCGGACTTTATGGACCGCACCCTCGGCCTGGGTTATGCCACCGGCTCTGCCCTGCTGATCACCATTCTGCTGGTGACGCTGGCGGTATGGCGCTGGAGCGAGGGCTCGCTGTCGGTCGACCACGTACGCACCTTTAAGGGCGAGCTGTTTTACTGGATCGCCATTCTGTTCTCCAACACCCTGGGCACTGCGCTGGGCGACTACCTGGCGGACGACTCCGGGCTGGGCTTTGCCGGCGGTGCGCTGCTGATTGGCGGGGCAATAGGTGTCGTGGTACTGGCGCATTTCTACACGCGTATTTCTGCGGTGCTGCTGTTCTGGATTGCCTTCGTGCTGACCCGTCCGTTCGGCGCCACATTGGGCGACGTGCTAACCAAGTCGCACGAAAAAGGCGGGCTGGATTTCGGCACAATCGGTTCGTCGGCGGTGCTGGCGGTCATTCTCTTTGCCCTAGTGGTTGCCGCAACGGTGCATAAAAATCGCCGCGACAACCAAGGGGCGATTGAGGCCGCCTAGCCTGAGTTGCAGGCATAAAAAAACACCGGCGCCAGGCCGGTGTTTTTTTATGCGCGGTAAGGCGCGAAAACTCGTACCGGAAAATAATTCCGGAAAAAGAAAACCCCGCCGAAGCGGGGCTTTGCAGACTGTGTCCTGACATCCGTAATCGACCATCTTCCTGATGGAAATCCAGCGTGTCCTTGTAGGTTCCTAGGCGCTTCCTGCGCAACGTCCATGGGCAGCAGAGTAGCGACGAGCGGGGTTTGGCGATAGCGCCAATCGCCAGCACGCTTTGTAAGCTTTGGCTTACACATCTTTAAACCATGCCTTAGGTCGGCTTTATTTTGTGAACTGGCTCTTGTTAGACTCGCTTTGTCCTACAAAACAACAAAAGCAAAACACCGATCGTGCAGTTCCCTGGGGTTTGTCTCATGCGCGCAGTAGCAGTTGCCCTTGCTGGTTTAACGTTTTGCGCTTGTTCTTATGCGGTTGCCGGCGGGCAAAATCAGCTCTCTGATCCCAAAATCGCCGTCGATCAATTCTTCTGGAAACAGCTCTACGCCAAAGGCGGCACCACGCTGTATTGCGCCAAGCCGTTCACTGGGGAACGCGGTCAAGTGACTGCCAGCCTGGTGTATGGCGCCAAGCAGATTAAGTCGGCGTTACGCTGCGTCACCGACGGCCAATGCGCCGAAACCAACCCGCAATATCCCTTTATGTTGAGCGACCTGCACAACATGTATCCCGAGCTCAGCCTGGTTGAACTAGCGCGGCGCAATGCGCAGTTCGGTGAGCTGGGCGACGGGGTGTCGAGCAAGTTCAGCGATATTGGCTGCCAGCTCAAAGCCAGCTTTCAATTGATCGAACCGCCGGACAGCGCCAAGGGTAATGTGGCCCGAGCGATCTTCTATATGCGTAGCGAATACGGCTTGCCCATTGTCGGCCAATTGCAAATGTACAAACGCTGGAACCAGATTGACCCGCCAGATGCCGAGGAAAAGGCACGCAACGACCAGATCGAAGCGCTTCAAGGCATCCGCAATCGCTACATTGATGCGCCAGCGGCGGCTGATCAGTTAACCCAGGAATAACGTCGGAAAAGTAGCCAGCAAGGGCACACCGCGTTAAGGCCTATACAGCGGCACGATCTAAATCCTGGATTCCCGCCTACGCGGGAATGACGGATATTTTCGTAGCGCTTACGGTCGCCCCCGCGCAGGCGGGGACCCAGGTGCCGGGAGCCGGAATTCGCCCAAATCGCTTGGTCCGCACAGCACAACCTACCGGGCATCCGCATCGTTGCCCAACAATAAGCCCCGCAATTGCGGGGCTTTTTGTTAGCGCTTAGCTGTTATCAGAACTGCGCAGCGTCGAGCAGGTACAGCGATTCGCTACCGGCTTTAACCGACGCAGTCAGCGAGTGAATACGCGGCAGCAGACGGGCGAAGTAGAAACGCGCAGTGCCCAGCTTGCTGGCGTAGAACTCGTCCTGGCCTTCTTTGCCCAGTGCGGCGCGGGCCATCAGTGCCCACATATAGGCATAGGCGGTGTAGCCAAACACGTGCAGGTATTCCACCGAGGCAGCGCCGATTTCATTCGGGTTGCCTTTGGCGCTTTCCAGCAGCCAGGCGGTCAGGTCGTCAAGGTTGGCGACGGCAGCTTTCAATGGTTCAACAAACTCAGCCAGCGAGGCATCGGCGCTGCCGGTAAAGGCTTTGATTTCGTCGGCGAAGTGTTTGTAGAACGTGCCACCGCTACCGACGATTTTGCGTCCAACCAAGTCCAAGGCCTGAATGCCGTTGGTGCCTTCGTAGATCTGGGTAATGCGCACGTCACGCACCAGTTGCTCTTGGCCCCACTCGCGGATAAAGCCATGGCCGCCGAAAATCTGCTGGCCGTGCACGGTGGTTTCCAGACCGAGGTCGGTGAGGAAGGCTTTGGCCACGGGCGTCAGCAACGCCACCAGTTCCTCAGCGCGCTTACGCGTGGTGGTGTCTTCGCTGAACTTGGCGGTGTCGAGCTGCATGGCGACGTAGCTGGAGAACGCGCGGCCACCTTCATTGCTGGCCTTCATGGTCAGCAGCATGCGGCGTACATCCGGGTGCACGATGATCGGGTCAGCCACTTTGTCCTTGGCAACCGGGCCAGTCGGCGCACGGCTTTGCAGACGGTCACGGGCGTATTCGATAGCGCTCTGATAAGAACGCTCGCCAGCGGCCAAGCCCTGGATACCTACACCCAAACGCTCGTAGTTCATCATGGTGAACATCGCCGCCAGGCCCTTGTTCGGCGCATCGACGATCCAGCCAGTGGCGCCGTCAAAGTTCATCACGCAGGTGGCGGATGCCTTGATGCCCATCTTGTGTTCGATGGAACCGCAGCTCAGGGTGTTGCGCTCGCCTAGGCTGCCGTCGGCATTGACCATAA
>NZ_JBBNAH010000691.1:0-5700 GCF_037994325.1 Pseudomonas sp. | reverse complement strand
CCCATCACCCGTTCGACACCGGCGCGGTTGTACCAGCTGCGGTCGAAGATCACCACTTCGCCGGCTGCGGGCAGATGGGTGAGGTAACGCTGCGCATACATCTGGGTTTTTTCCCGCTCGGTGGGTGCTGGTAGCGCGACCACACGAAATACCCGCGGGCTGACACGCTCGGTCAGCGCCTTGATGGTGCCGCCTTTGCCCGCACCGTCACGGCCTTCAAATACCACGCACACTTTCAGGCCCTCCTGCTGTACCCACTGCTGCAACTTGACCAGCTCCACGTGCAGTTTTTTCAGCTCGGCCTCGTACACCTTGGCCGGTAGCCGTTGTGTGTCTTGGGCTGAAGGTTTCTTGGATTTCTTTTTCGATTTGGTCATCTCGCCCTCCATGACCCTGTGCAGACAGTCACCGCACGCAGCGGCTGGTTTGGTTAACCCGCAACGACCCGGCGCAAGCCGGCAGTCAATGGAAGGGGAAGATGTAATTCATCCAGGCCGCCATGCGTAGCAAGATCTTGCGCATCACCGCCACATGGTGGAAATGCTGGCTATAAAGCGCGGCCTGACCGTACGAGCCGCCGGGCATCTGGGCGGCGTACTGGGCATAGGCCGGATCGGTAATCTCGATAATCACCGGTACCCGCCCCGCCGGCGGTGAGCCGCTGTAGCTGATCAGGGTGCCGGACGGCTGCACCTGTCCCTCGCCAATCACGCCGATCACCTGCTTGACCTTGCCAGCAAACACCTGGCCAGGAATGCCATCGAACGCCACCTCGGCGTCATCACCAACAGCCAGGCGCAACTGGCTGTTTTGCCGCATCCAGGCGGTGAAGTAAGGGCCTTCGTCCGGCACAAACACCATGGAGGGGCGCAACGGCAATTGGCTGGCCATCATGCCGGGGCGCAGTGACACATGGGTGACGAAGCCTCGCGTAGGCGCTCGCACTGTCGTGCTGTCCAGCTCGAACTGGGCCAGGCCAAGCTGTGCTTCAAGGTTGTCCACCTGGGCGCTGGCCAGGTCCAGATTGCGACGATTGCCGACTTCGCGCTTCACCAGTTCACTTGCGCGTGCCTCATCGGCGCGGGCGGATTTAAGCTGGGCTTTGATCGCCCTGAGCCGCCACTCAAAGGGCTTGGGATCGATGCGAAACAGCACCGTACCTTTTTCGATCACCTGGTTGCCTTGCACCGGCACCTCAATGACCATGCCTGACACCGCCGGAATAACCGGCGTGGTGACAAAGTAGGAGCGCGCCACTTCCGAATAGGGGTGGTTGTAATTCATCACGAAGATCAGCGTGCCGATCAGGATGATGCCGCCAAGCACGGCCGTGGGCACCGTCCATTTATTCAGCGGGATGCGGAAAAGCTTGAAAATGGCCACGCAGATGGCGGCATAGGTCAGGATCAGAAGCAGGTCCACGGCTTAGACCTCCTTGTCCAGATCGATTGGCAGCGGGTCGAGCTGTTGCCCCTCCAACGCCTCAACACGCTGGCGCAACGCTTCCAGTTGTGGAAGCAGCTGTGCCGCCGAATTGGCGCTGTCCTGACTAAACCCCCACCCCCGGTCGCTGCGGTACAACATGGCCCATATCCATAGAAACGGCCACAACACATGGAGCGTGAACAGGCTGACCCAGCCCGCCGCATGGATCGCATCCTGATGAGGGTGGTTGCGATGAACCGCAATCTCGTACGGGATATCGTGCAACGCAATAATCCCGTAGAACAACACCAGGCCAACGAAGAACAGCATTCCCAGCGCTATGTAGTCGAGCATCCCAAGCCTCCCGGCTCCGGCGCGTGCCCGAGCGAAGTCGGCTGAGTATGGACGACCGTACAAATTCTGCTGGCAATGGGCGAAATTTTCTTACAGCGACAAAACCCCGCTATACAAACCATATGCAGCAGCGGCGGCGCCCAGCAGTACGCAACTGAAAATGCCGGTCTCTACAGGCGTGAACAACGGTTTGCCTTGCTCATGTTTAGCCTTGGCAAAAAGCAACACCCCGGGCGCGTACAGCAATGCCGAAAGCAGCAAATATTTAACCCCGCCGGCATACAGCAGCCATACCGCGTAGCTCAGCGCAATGGCGCTGATCAGCAGATCCTTGCGGCGTTCGGCGCCAGCCTGCTCATAGGTTTCGCCGCGATGGCTGAGCAGCACCGCATAGGCCGCAGACCACAGGTAAGGCACCATGATCATCGACGAGGCCAGGTAGATAAGGCTGGTGTAGGTACCGGCCGAAAACAGCGTTATCAATAGAAACAGCTGGATCATGCCGTTGGTAAGCCACAGCGCGTTGACCGGCACATGGTTGGCATTTTCCCGCTTCAGGAATGCCGGCATGGTGTCGTCCCGCGCTGTGGCAAACAGGATTTCAGCGCACAACAGAGCCCAGGACAGCAATGCACCCAGCAGTGAAATCGCCAGGCCCACACTGATCAGCAAGGCGCCCCACGGGCCAACGATATGTTCCAGCACCACTGCCAGAGACGGGTTTTGCAGCGCTGCTAGTTCCGGTTGGCTCATCACGCCCAGCGACAGCAGGTTGACCAGCACCAACAGGGCCAACACCCCGAGAAAACCCAGCACTGTCGCGCGCCCCACATCGCTACGTTTTTCCGCCCTGGCTGAGTAGACACTGGCGCCTTCAATGCCAATAAACACAAACACGGTCACCAGCATCATGTTGCGTACCTGCTCCATCACGCTGCCGAATTTCGGGTTGCTGCGTCCCCAGATGTCGCGGGTGAAAATGTCAGCATCAAAAGCGGCAGCGGCAATCACGATAAACAACACCAGCGGCACCACCTTGGCCACCGTGGCCAACTGATTGATCAAGGCCGCCTCCTTGATTCCACGCAGCACCAGAAAGTGCACGGCCCATAGCAGCAGCGAGGCACAACCGATAGCGATGGGCGTATTGCCTTGGCCAAACACCGGAAAGAAGTAACCCAGCGTACTGAACAGCAGAACGAAGTAACCCACGTTGCCCAGCCAAGCACTGATCCAGTAACCCCAGGCCGACGAAAACCCCATGTAATCGCCAAACCCCGCCTTGGCGTAGGCATAAACGCCCGAATTGAGCTCTGGCTTGCGGTTGGCGAGAATCTGGAAAACAAAGGCCAGGGTCAGCATGCCTACGGCCGTGATCCCCCAACCAATCAATACCGCGCCTGCGTCTGCGCGCTCAGCCATATTCTGCGGCAGGGAAAAAATGCCGCCGCCAATCATCGACCCCACGACCAACGCGATAAGCGCACTCAAACGAAGTTTTTGCATCGGCTGCGACATGCTCAGCACTCCCTGGGTGGGCGGACGCCCTATTACGTACCGTTGCCACTGGGTTTAACCAAGCACATAAAGCAACAGTCTGCCGAGGACCTTGCCGGGCCGATTGCGGACGACGAGAGAGGAAGTGGGGCCATCGTAGGCAATTCGAATAAATACGAACCGGGTGATGCCGTAAAAGTGCAGCGCCACGCTTTACAAATGGCCGGCAGGCACTAGCGTTCACATCCAGTAGATCAGCCCCAGCGCAGCCAACGGTGGCATCAACACAACAAGGGCGGTCAGGGAGAAGCTATGGCTACGTTTACACCCGGTCACTTGCACATCGAGCGCCACGCACTGACAAAAAGTGACGTCAGCTACAACATCCACCTCGACTATGCCCTGGCACAGGACCCCGCAAAAGGCAAAGGCATGTCCTTCACCATGCATGGCACCATCCAGGGCAAAGACCTCTCGGAGACCTTTTTTCTGCCGCGGGACGAAGCGCATAACTTCGCTCGAAACGTAACGAAAATCGCCGAGAAATATGGGATACCCAAGGCACTGAGCAGTATCGGGTCGGTGCACAAACACTACGATGCGATGTTTGCCGATGTCCGCGAACAGCTGGCGATCCAACCCGGTGAGCCGATCAACCCTGAGCATTTTGAGTGAAACACGTGCAATCGCTTTTCTATAACGCACGTAGCGCGAGGGGACTCCTGTCGGTGTAGAGGCAACTTGGACTCCCGGTGCTACGCTTCCAGGCACCGGGGCGGTGCACGCGCCACCTCATTCTCCAAGGCAGGGGCGTTGACTATGGATGGCAGACAAGATGTATACCTCGCAGCCACTGTTCTGGCCGTGGACGACACGCCTGACAATCTGATGGTACTGGCCGATCTACTCAAGGACCGATACAGAGTCAAAGCCGCCAGTCAGTCAGCCAGAAGCGGTTACTAAAATCCGCCACCTTGTCGGTTGATCGTCCCGACTTCCGCCCTTTCGAAAGTGATGTCTGATCCGTTCCTTTAGCCCTCATGCGCGTATGCGATCCAGCTTTTTTACCCCGCCTTGGGTTACAGTTCTGCCGGCAATAAGGCGAACAACCCTGCATGGAGGCACTGCGCGTAATGTCCGAAACCCTTATTTCCCTTAGTGTTCAGTTTGCGAGTGAAGCCCAGGCGCAAGGTGTTCAAGCGCACTTAGACCTGCCGGCCCATACCTACGAACTGTCAACGGTTCTAGCGTCTCTCGCACCAGAGGTCGTTGCACCTCCTGGTCAGGATATCGACATCGAACGCGTGGAGAGGCAAGGCAGCGTGCTGACGATTGCAGCGTACGCGGGACGAATCGATCCGCCGCTCTGGCTGGTACCTGGCCTGGTTCAACTGGGGGCCACGCGCATCGTCTTGAGCGAATCGGCAGATGATGGCGGTACGCAGTACTACTTTATCGGTGGCAAAAAGGTCAGCAAAAAAGCGTTCGAAGCCAGCGCGGCCCTTATGCCCAAGCCGCCTCTGCAGGCCGCATCCGATCAGTTTCTGCCCAATGGCCGGGTGTCCGTCAAAGCCACACTGCTGAGCCACGAGTGGAAAGCGTCGAGGTTCGAACGCTACTGCGTCATGCATATGCAGGCCGAGGATGGACGTTATTTTCTGTACAAAGGAACCGCCGCACTGACAAAAATGACCGAGGATGACCACGAGAAAACCTGCACATTTTCAGCAGTGTTCGAAGCGGGCGAATATGACGGAAAGGTCGTCGCATTTGCCCAACGCCCTACAAAAATACAGATCGGCAGTGTTGCGCCGTCCGCGATCAAAGCGGTGAAGTTCACCGATCACAACAAGGCCTTTATGGCTGATGTTTTTGGGCCGTTGATTACCCGCTACTTTGACGAGTTGGGCGGCAAACCGGATGCGTTTATTCAGCAGATGAGTGAAACGTCAGTACTCGGGATCGCGTTCACCGACCTGTTCGCATTGCTTAAAAACCTCCGCGCCTATTCGTTCAGCGGATTCGGGCACTACGTCTCGGTATCTGATGGTGATCGCGCCGCATTCGAGATTTATACCGTGGGCGACGTCCCGATAGACTTCAGCGCGGCACGTCGCCACTTGAATGCGCTCAATGTGACTGAGATTTATCGCAGTGACGGCTCTGGCACTTCCACGCTTTTCTGGACGCACGAGGGCATTCGCGTACGCTTCAAGGTATGGGCAAAAGGCTTCGAGTGTTTTCTGGACATAGGCACCACGTTGGCCTGAGGCCGTGCATTTCCTCACGCGAGATGTCCACTTCTGGCCGATTGCAGCCTGTCGTGATCGGCAGCTAACGGCCAAAAGCTGCCTGTCATGCTTACCGCCTGTTGTTGACCGAGATAGGCCTCGACGTACAATCGCCCCCCCCCAAAAAAAATCA
>NZ_JBBNAH010000690.1:0-5357 GCF_037994325.1 Pseudomonas sp. | reverse complement strand
GTTGTCAACAGAGCGCATTGGTGCGCACAGCACACCCTACGGGGCGGGATAGCGCTGCGTCTTTGCGCTATGCTGGCCGCCAGTTTAGGAGACCAGCATGAGCTACGATTTCGACCTGTTTGTGATTGGCGCCGGTTCAGGCGGTGTGCGGGCTGCGCGTTTTGCCGCGGGTTTTGGCGCGAAGGTGGCGGTCGCCGAAAGCCGTTACCTGGGCGGCACCTGCGTTAACGTCGGGTGTGTACCGAAAAAGCTGCTGGTATACGGCGCCCACTTCGCCGATGAATTCGAACAGGCCAGCGGTTTTGGTTGGACCCTGGGCAGCAAGCCAGATTTCAACTGGGCCACGCTGATCAGCAACAAAAATCGCGAAATCCAGCGCCTCAATGGCATCTACCGCAACCTTCTGGTCAACAGCGGCGTCACGTTGCTGGAGGCGCATGCCAAGGTGGTCGACCCGCACCATGTTGAAGTCGACGGCAAAACATTCAGCACCGCGCATATTCTGCTCGCCACCGGCGGCTGGCCGCAGATTCCGGATATTCCCGGCCACGAGCACGCAATCAATTCCAACCAGGCCTTCTTTCTTGAACAGCTGCCCAAGCGCGTGCTGGTAGTCGGCGGCGGCTATATCGCCGTTGAGTTTGCCTCGATCTTCAATGGCCTCGGTGCCGATACCACGTTGTTGTATCGCGGTGACCTGTTCCTGCGCGGCTTTGATGGCGCGGTGCGTAAGCACCTGAAAGAAGAGCTGAGCAAAAGCGGTATCAACCTGCAGTTCAACGCCGACATCACCCGCATCGACAAACAAGCTGATGGCAGCCTGCACGCCACCCTCAAAGACGGCCGCGTGTTGGAAACCGATTGCGTGTTCTATGCCACCGGCCGCCGGCCGATGCTGGATAACCTCGGCCTGGAAAACACCAACGTGCAGCTCGACGAGCGCGGCTTTATTGCCGTGGACGAGCAGTTCCAAACTACTGAGCCATCCATTCTGGCCTTGGGCGATGTGATCGGCCGTGTGCAACTCACCCCGGTGGCGCTGGCCGAAGGCATGGCCGTCGCACGGCGTTTGTTCAAGCCCGAGCAATACCGCCCGGTCGATTACCAGCACATTCCTACCGCCGTATTCAGCCTGCCGAATATCGGCACCGTTGGCCTTACCGAAGAGCAGGCGCGAGATGCCGGGCACAAGGTGGTCATTTACCAGAGCGACTTCAAACCCATGAAGCTGACCCTCACCAGCAGCCAGGAACGCACGCTGATGAAACTGGTGGTGGATGCCGACAGCGACAAGGTGCTGGGTTGCCATATGGTCGGTCTGGATGCTGGCGAAATCGTCCAAGGGCTGGCGGTGGCGATCAAAGCTGGCGCCACCAAGCGCATCTTTGACGACACCATCGGCGTGCACCCGACGGCGGCCGAAGAGTTCGTCACCATGCGTACCCCCGTAGGCGCCTGATTGAACATCGAAACGCTGTTCTACTTAAGCGACCTGTTTGGTGTGGCGGTATTTGCCGTCACCGGCGCGCTGATGGCAGGGCGCAATGCCATGGACTTGTTTGGCGTGCTGGTGATCGCGTTAGTTACCGCGTTGGGCGGCGGCACTTTGCGTGATCTGATTCTCGACAACCACCCGGTCAGTTGGATTGGCAACGAGCTGTACCTGCTGGTGGCCTCGCTGGCCGCTATCGGTACGGTGTTGTGGGCACGCTTTATCAAACCGCTGCCGGAAAAAGCCCTGCTGATCGCCGATGCCTTTGGCTTGGCGGTATTCACCGTGATCGGCACCGAGGTTGCGATGCGCCATCAGGTGCCAGTCAGCACGGCGGTGATCATGGGCGTGATGACCGGGGTCGCCGGTGGCGTGTTGCGCGATGTGCTGTGCAACCAGATTCCGCTGATTTTTCAGAAAGAGGTGTATGCCACCGCCTGTATCGCCGGCTCGCTGGTGTTTATGGCCTTGCTGCACTTTGGCGCCGGCCATTGGGCCGCCACTGGCTTAGCGATGTTTGTGGTGCTGTTGACGCGAATGGCGGCCATTTACTGGGGGCTGGCGCTGCCACGCTTCCACCTGCTGGATAGGCATCGATGATTGAACGTCTTGACCACTTAGTGCTGACCGTGGCGGATATCGCCGTCACCGTTGCGTTCTACGAGCGCGTGCTGAATATGCGCCATGAAGTCTTCGGCCAGGGGCGCAGTGCACTGGCGTTTGGGCAGCAGAAATTCAACCTGCACCAGGCCGGACGCGAGTTTGAACCCAAGGCCGCCAAGCCGACGCCGGGGGCTATCGATCTGTGTCTGATTACCCACTGGAGCAGTGCCGATGTGTTGGCGCATTTGGCCCAGCACGGCGTGACGGTGGAGGAGGGGCCGGTGATGCGCACGGGCGCGTTGGGGCCGATTGAGTCGGTGTACTTTCGCGACCCGGACCAGAACCTGATCGAAGTCAGCCGTTACCTGTAGATACGCCGCGAGCGTTTGCTTTGTAGGGTGTACCGGTCCGCGTTCGGTGCGCACCGCACACCCTACGGCCGCACGCTAGCGCGCACCTGCAGCGTTCCGGCTTTCTCGAAGTGCAGGGTGAGCGGCACCTCTTCACCCACCAGTAGCGCCCGCTCCACGCCCACCAGCAGCAGATGGGTGTGCCCTGGCGCCAGCACCTGTTGTCCGCCCGCTGGTACGCCAATGGATTTCAGCGCTTGCACGCTTTGCACTGAGCCCAACTGCACCACGGTGCGCAATTGCACGGCGGTGGCGAGGGGGCTGTTGGCGCCAACCAAGCGGTCTTGCTCGATGCCGCTGTTGCGTAAGGTCAGGTACACC
Source organism: Pseudomonas sp. (assembly GCF_037994325.1). Classification (GTDB taxonomy): domain Bacteria; phylum Pseudomonadota; class Gammaproteobacteria; order Pseudomonadales; family Pseudomonadaceae; genus Aquipseudomonas. The sequence continues at coordinate 2,531 of NZ_JBBNAH010000690.1, read as the reverse complement.
TCAGCCTGCTGCCCGACACCGGGCTGGGCCCATGGCTCAAGTACGTCCAATGAACCGGCTGCCAGTACCTGCCCGGCAAAAAACAACGCGGCGAATAACAGGGCAGGGCGTTTCATTTATTCGGCGCCTGTTGCAGTTCCGGGTCGTCTGGGTTTTGTTGTTCCAGCTCGGCCTGCAACACCTGCACTTTCTGTGGCTGGCCGGCTTCGTGCCAGTAACTGATCAGCGCCATGCGCGCGTTGCGGTTGGCGGGTTGGCGTTTGAGCAGGGCTTCGAGCTGGTTGCGTGCTTCTTCCGGTTTGCCGGTGTCGTGCAGGGCAATGGCGTAGATATAGCTAAATTGCCGATCGTCCGGGGCCAGTTGCGCGGCTTTGGCCAGGGCCTGCAAGGCATTGTCACGCTCGCCAGCACGAATCAGCATCAGGCCCAGGCTGTGTTGCAGCAGGCCGGCTTTGGGGTGCTTGGCAATCGCCTCGTTAAGCAGTTGCAGGGCCGGGCCGTGTTGGCCTGTGGCGTCGAGCAGTTGCGCCAGGCTGACCACCGCGGGCAAAAAGTCCGGGTTACGTTGCAACGCTTCGCGCAGCGCGGCCTCTGCTCTGCTGCCACGGCCGGTGTTCTGGTAGAGCATGGCCAGGTTGAGGTTGGCCTCGGCGCGATCACGCAGAACCTCTTGCGCCGCTTCGTATTCTTCAATCGCTGGCCGCCACAGCTTATCGATGGAGGCACGCTGTTGCGCCGGAATATTGGCCAGTTGTGAGGCTGCCGCCAGGCGCACGGCACGCACCGGGTCGCTTAAGCGCGGGGTCAGCAGGCTGATAAATTGCTCCGCCGAGCCCATACCAGCAATCGCCTCAATGGCGGCAGTGCGTACCTGCGGGTCGGCGTTGTTCAGGGCAATGGCCGCCTGCTCCATGGCGCGCTGGCTGGGGTAGGTGGGCAGTTGCGTCAGCACGGTAGCGCGGCGAATGGCCGGCAGGTCGGTGCGCGCCAATTGCTGCATCAGCATGCGCGCGGCGCCGGGCGAGCCGTGGCGGGCGGCGAAAATGGCATCGGCATAACCGCCGTCAGCCACTTTGGTGTCGCCGTACCAAACCTTGAACTGCTCGGCGATTTTGCTGCTGTTGCCTTTATGGCAGGCAGCGCAGGCGTCCGGGCTGTCGACTTTGGCCGAGTGTGCCGGGTTGGGAATGCTCAGGCTATGGTCGTGGCGGTAGTCGTTGACCATGTACAGCTTGCCGGGCATATGGCAGTCCACGCACTGCGAGCCGGGCTGCCCAGGTTTGTGCTTGGTGTGCTCTGGCGCTTCATAGTTTTTTGCTTTGAGCCCGGTGCCATCAATGCCGGCGCGCGCGGCTTTGCCCGACGGGTTATGGCATTGCAAGCAAACGCCATTGCCCGGTGCTTTCAGTTGATTGCTGTGGGGGTTGTGACAGTCGGTGCAGGTCACGCCCTTGGCGAACATTTTGCTCTGGGTAAAAGAGCCGTACTCGAACACTTCCTCCTTGATCTTGCCGTCCACCTGATACAACTCGGCGTTAAGCGTGGCGGGCAGATAGTCGTCCATCAGCCGGTTTTTATGCGTGTAGCCATCGCCCAGCGGCGCCCGGCGTGCATGGCAGCGGCCGCAGGTTTCGACCTGGGTAAGAGCGTCGCTGCTGGCCAGGGCGGTGCCGAAACCTTTGTCCGGTTGCTGCTTGTTCAGGTTGGCGCCAGAGCTCCATTGCACATGGCGCGAGGCCGGGCCGTGGCAGCTTTGGCAACCGACGCCGAGGTTGTTCCAACTGCTGTTAAAGCTATCGGCGCTGGGGCTGAAGTTGCGTTTGAAATCCGTGGTGTGGCACTCCACGCACATAAAGTTGGCGTTCTGCGCAGGCTTGCTCCAGTGCAAGTCATCGCGAAAGTCGACCTTCTCGCCGGGGTACAGCTCAAACCAGCGTTTTTTCTGGGTATCCCAGGCCACGCCGGAGGCCTGCAGACGGCCGCCGGGCATCTCCAGCAGGTATTGCTGCAACGGCTCGATGCCGAAGGTGTAGGCCACTTTAAAGTCTGCCGCTTTGCCGTCCGGGCCGGGGGTGTTGATCCAATAGGCGCCGTCTCGCCTGCTGAAACGGCTGGTTTCAGCCTCGCCTTTGTAGGTGGTGTTATTGAAGTCACCGCGAATGTTCTCGGCGCTGGCCGGCAACATCGCCATCTGGTGATGGGAGCCGCTCCAGGCTTGGCTTTGTTCGCCGTGGCAGGCCACGCACTGGGCTTCATCGACAAAGCTGGCGGGCGGTTGTTGTGGCTGGCTGTTGGTCGTGGGAGCGGTTGTTACAGTCGCAGGCACGAGCGGCGCCGCGCTGTGCTGGCGATACATCCACAGCGGCAAACTAAGTAGCAACACCACGGCAAAAATGATCAACGCAATCGGGCGTTTGGCGGGTGAACCGCTGGCCGACGGGGCCACTACGGGAGCAGAGGGAGGCGCTGGAGGGGTGTTGTTTTTCTTGTGCTTCGGCATGCAAACATCCGTTGTTCTGACGAGCGCGTAT
>NZ_JBBNAH010000689.1:0-3692 GCF_037994325.1 Pseudomonas sp. | reverse complement strand
GTACTGATCGAAGCGCTAGTAATCAAGCACCTTCGGGCACTTCTGTTCTTTGGCTGGGGTGTCTTCGTGGTCATCTTGCACAGGGCAAGCGTGGCAACAGGCGAACTTTAGTGAAGCTGCCTCGGATGATAGCTTCAGAATATGATCATTTTTTGTGCTTAACCCGGAGTAACAGCTCTAAATAGATACTTTTGGCGTTGTCTTTATAAACCGAGGCCTTTGCTAAACCGCTGAATAAACGGCGTATTCGCAATTCCTGTCTACTACGACAGCTTTTGGAATGTTTATTGCTCTCCCGCTTTTTTCGTCATTTCACAGGGAGGGCGTTGTATGTGGCTAAGGCTTGTAGTGCTGTCGTTGCTCTTGGGGTGGATGGACCGCGGGCTCAGTGCGGCAACGTTGTCGTTTGCCGCCGCAGAATTTGTTCCTTTCGTTTCGGTAAAAGACGGCCAGCCCTCTGGGGCGGTGGCCGATATCGTCAAGCAGGCGTGCCGCGAGGCAAACATCGAATGCAGCTTTAAGGTGCAGAGCTGGAAAGACTCCAAAGCCGAAGTGGAAGCCGGCAAGGTCGATGGATTGTTTGTCGTTAGCTGGGAGCGCGACCGCGCGCAATGGCTGAGCTATAGCCTGCCGCTGCTGCATACCGAGTGGGGTTACTTGGTCGCCGCTAGCGATACGCGCGACTACCTGGGGTTAAAAAGCCTGACCGGTTACCGCGTCGGCGTGTTCGGCCCCTCGAGCAGTTCCGAGGCGCTGCAACGGGTCCAGCCGGTGCTGAATCTCGACGTGCAGCTCAGCCAGGACGATCTGGCTAACGTGCAGCGCATGCTCGCTGGCGAACTGGACGCGGTGTATATGAACCGCGACGTGGCGCTTAGCCTGTTGCAGCGCAACGGCCTGCAAGACAAGGTGCGTTACGTGATTGGCGACAGCGGACGCAATTATCACTTGGCGTTCAGCAAGCAAGCCGATGTGCAGTTGGTGGGGCCATTCAACCGCGCCCTGCGGCGCATGTTTAAGGCCCGCGACGTGCAGCAATTGCTGACCGCGCAACAGCTGGAACCGGCGCGCTGGACATCGACCTACGAAGGCAAATAACCAGCGCACGGCAGTATCGCCTTCTCACTATGCGTAGGCGTACTCGCCGCCACGTTGCAGCGCGCGCTGGTAAGCCGGGCGCGCGTGAATGCGCTCAAGGAACGCCTTGAGCTTGGGCCGACTGGCATCCAGCCCGGCGCGCGAGGAGGCCGCTTCCAGCGGGAAGCTCATCTGAATATCAGCGGCGCTAAAGGAGTCGCCGGAAAACCACTCACTTTTACCCAGTTCGCCTTCCAGGTAATCCAGGTTTTGCCGCAGCGCCGGGTTGATAAACGAGCGCTTCACCTTGCCGGCAATACCGCGCGCGATGGGTTTGACAAAGAACGGCATCGGCGAGCTTTCAATTTTGTCGAACACCAGCTTGAGCAGCAGCGGCGGCATGGCCGAGCCTTCGGCAAAGTGCAGCCAGTAGTTGCAGCGCAGGCGCTCTGGCGTACCGGCGGCGGGCAGCAGCCCTTGGCCATAGCGCTCGGCCAGGTATTCGATGATCGCCCCGGACTCGGCCAGGGTCAGCTCACCATCGGTGATCACCGGCGATTTACCCAACGGGTGCACAGCGCGCAGCTCGGGCGGCGCCAGCATGGTCTTGGGGTCGCGCTGGTAATGCTGGATCTGGTACTCGACGCCCATTTCCTCGAGCAGCCAGAGAATGCGCTGCGAGCGCGAGTTGTTCAGGTGGTGGACGGTGATCATGCAAAGCTCCCTGGTGGATGGTGTTATGGACCGTGTACGCCGTGGTGCGCACAGCACACCCTACGCGGGGGTTTAGCACAAGCGCAGTTCGGCCGGCCACGGGCAAAACCGGCAAACATGCTAAGCTCGCCGCCCCGATTGCCGCCGATGTTCCCGCCGTGCCGCACGCCGCCTTTGCTGATACCGCCCACTGGCTGACCGCCGCCGACTTGCACCCTGCGCCCGCCACTGCGGTGCTCGACTGGTTGTTGGATGACGGCTCGCTGACCCGTCGCCTTGTCTCCCTGTCCAATGACGGCTTTAGCGTCACCCCGCTGCAAGAAAGCTGGCAGACCCTGCGCAGCGACGAATGCCAAGCGCTCAATGTGCGCGAAGGCAGCGTCGGTTGGGTGCGCGAAGTGTTTTTGTGCGGCCATGGCCAGCCCTGGGTATTCGCCCGCAGTGTGGCAACCCGCAGCCAATTGCTTAACTCCGACCTGCATATGGACGAACTGGGTAGCCGCTCCCTGGGCGAACTGCTGTTCAGCGACCAAGCCTTTAGCCGCGGTGAAATGCAGGTGTGTCGTTATCCCCAGCACTGGTTGCCGGCCGAGGTCAGCGCTGAGCAACTGTGGGCACGGCGCTCATGCTTTAGCCGCGACGGGTTGAGCGTGTTGGTAGCCGAAGTGTTTTTGCCGCCGCTGTGGTCGGCGGCCGATGTCTCGGTTTGACCGCCTTTTTGAACAACAGGAGCCGCGCCTGATGTACACCCGCCTGCTGCAATCGCTTAACCACCTGCACCCACGCGCCTTCGACTTTATCCAGTTGATGCGCCTGGAGCGTCCCATCGGCATCTACCTGCTGATGTGGCCGACCCTGTGGGCCCTGTGGATCGCCGCCAAAGGCGTGCCGTCGCTGAGCAATTTGCTGATTTTCGTCGTGGGCGTGATCTTGATGCGCGCGGCCGGCTGCGTGATCAACGACTACGCCGACCGCAACTTCGACGGCCATGTAGCGCGCACCAAAGGCCGGCCGCTGGCCACCGGCAAGGTCAAGCCGAAGGAAGCGCTGATCCTGTTCGCCGTGTTGGTGGCGCTGAGTTTTATCCTGGTGCTGTTTACCAACCTCACCACCATCCTGATGTCCTTTGGCGCCCTGGCGATTGCCGCCACTTACCCGTTTATGAAGCGCTTTACCTTCTACCCGCAAGTAGTCTTGGGCGCGGCGTTTTCCTGGGGCATGCCCATGGCCTTCACCGCCGAAACCGGCGAACTGCCTAGCGCGGCGTGGCTACTGTTTATCGCCAACGTGGTATGGACCGTCGGCTACGACACCTACTACGCCATGGCCGACCGTGAAGACGATTTAAAGATTGGCGTGAAATCCACCGCCATCCTGTTTGGCGATGCCGACCGCGTAATCATCCTCACCCTGCAAGGCATCGCCCTACTGTGCCTGGCCCTGGCAGGTGCGCGCTTTACCCTCGGCATTTGGTTTCTGCTCGGCCTGTTTGTCGCCGCCGGCTGCTTCGCCTGGGAATTCTGGAGCACCCGCCACCGCGAACCGCAAGCGTGCCTGGCCGCGTTTCTGCACAACCACTGGGCTGGGTTGGCGATATTGGTGGGTATTGCCTTGGACTTTGGTTTGCGCTGATCCAGATATACAGCCCCCAAAGATCAAAAGCCCCTCTCCCCTAGCCGGGCGCCCGCAAACAGGCGAGGGGAACAGATCGGCGTACGCTCAAACAGCTCGTTATGGCGCCCTCTACCGCTTGCGAGAGAGGGCTAGGCGAGGGGCCGTTGATCTGGCCTGTGATCTTGATCTGGCTGTTGATCTACCCGCCCCGTTTATCGCAAGGCCGAGCGCAGTCGTTGTGTAGGGGGTCGAGCGGCAGGAGCCGCGAGAGGCGTGGGGCCATGGAT
>NZ_JBBNAH010000688.1:0-4566 GCF_037994325.1 Pseudomonas sp. | reverse complement strand
GTTAGGGGTTTTGACTTAGCAGCGCGCTTTTATGCACCCAGTCGGCGGTGTTGAAGGGTTTGCGGATCAGGCGCTGTTCGCTGGCCAGTTTGATTGAGCTGTCGAGCTTGCGCAGAAAAGGCGCGTCGAGTTGGGTTTGGAACAGTTGCCCGAGTTTTTCTTCGCCCAAATCGCTTTGCAAGATGGTGGCTGGGTAACCGGAAAGTGTTGCGACCAGGTTGATGTAGGCGGCTTTGTTGGCTTCGTCGCTCACCCACTGCTCGGCGATTTTCTGTGCGGCAAGCAGGCGTTTAACGATATCCGGATGAGCGTCGACAAACGCGCCGTCGCCCACCAGTACGCTCTGAATGCTGCCGGCGCCGTTGAGGTCTTTGGTGGTCAGGGGAATATTGACCAGGCCACGGGCGCGCAAGGCGGTGAGGTTGGAGGCGCCCCAGGTCGCGTCAATCTGTTTGGCCACCAGGGCGGAGGTGGCGGCGCTGAAGTCGAGATTGATGACTTTAAAGTCTTTTTCCGTCAGGCCCTGGCTGACCAGCGCCGCATCAAACGACAGCTGCGCGGCGGTGCCACGGAAGATGCCCACGCGTTTGCCCTTCAGCTCGGCCAGGCTGTTGATGCCCGAACCCGGTAGAACACCGAGGTACAGCTTGATATCCCGTGCGGTGGCGCTAAGCAAGCGGGTGTCCAGGCCGTTGGACTTGCCGACGATGGCGGCCAGGTCGCCGAGGTAGGCCAGGTCCACTTGGCCATTGGCGAAGGCTTCATTAATAGCCGGGCCGGCGCCTTTGAAGAAATTCCATTGCACCTTGATGCCTTGCTCGGCCAGGGCTTTTTCGAAGAGTTGCTGATCACGGACCACATCCACCAGCCCACCGCCGCTGTGGGTGGCGACCACGCTGAGGTCGGGCACCGCAATGCGGATTTCCTTTAGCGGCTCAGGCTCGCCATGGGCAACCACCGGCAGCATGCCCAGCAGCCCGGCCAGTAAGGGCGAAGCAAACAGGCTCAAGGCCCAATGAAGTGACGCTTTCATAGCAGCAGGCTCCCCACCCGTGACCGGCTGGCTGCCGGCTGTGGCGAGAGATAAGACACAGCCCATGCAAAACAATAAATACTATTAAATTATTTTTTAGTAACTAAAGGAGATAAACAACAGCAACAGCGGTCTACGCGGCAGATGCAGGGAATGCATAAAAAGTATTCATCAAAGGCATTTGCTCGCGTTGAGGCGCGGCCATTAAATGCGGTTCTTAGCTTATAAAAGCGTAGATAACCAGATTTGATATACCTATGAAGAATATATCTAAGCCCTCCTCCACCGCACCAGCGCCTAGGGGTCATTGATATGGCAGCCACTCGCACCCTTAGCCTGGCGACGCCATCGCGGCGCTTACGCGTTAACGCCGATCAAGCTCGCCACGCACTTCTGCCGTGGGCCGTACCGATTTTGCTGTTTCTGCTGTGGGCCTTGGCGGCGCGCTATGGCTGGATGTCGGCGCAAACCCTGCCGGCACCTTCGCTGGTGTGGCAAAGCGCGGTTGAGCTCAGCCAGCAGGACTTGTTCAGCAATTTGTGGATCAGCTTGCAACGCTTGTTCTGGGGCTTGTCCGTTGGCGTAGCGGTTGGCGCCGTGCTGGGCGCGACCTTGGGTTTTAGCCCGCGCGCGGAGCGCTTGGTGTTTCCGACCTTTAGCGCCTTGGCGCAGATCCCTACGCTGGCGTGGATTCCGCTGTTTATGTTGCTGTTTGGCATTGGCGAAACGCTCAAGCTGGTGGTGCTGGTCAAGGCCGTTGTGGTGCCGGTGACCATCCACACCTTGGTGGGTGTGCGGGATGCGCAGCCGAAACTGCGTGAGGCCAGCGCCGTATTGCGCCTGCCGCCGCACTTGCTGATTTGGCGCCTGGTGCTGCCCGCTGCCCTGCCCTCGTTTATGGCGGGTTTACGTTTGGCCCTGGCCACCGGCTGGTCGTCGTTGTTGGCGGTGGAACTGCTGGCCTCCAGCGAAGGCATTGGTTACCTGATGGTCTGGGGTCGGCAGCTGTTTATGCTCGATGTGGTGTTTGTCTGCATCCTGATTATTGGGGTGGTGGGCGTGCTGATGGACCGCGGCATCAATCTGCTCGACCGCCACTTGCTGTTCTGGCCACACCCACCGACCGCCGAATTTCGCCGCCGCCCGCTGGGTAATGGTTGGCAACGTGTGCAGCCGTGGTTTTTGCCGCTGGGCCTGGTCGCGCTGTGGCAGACGGTCAGCCACTTGCAGTGGGTGGACAGCAATATTCTGGTTAGCCCCTGGCAGGTGCTGCTCAGCACCTATGACGGTGTTAGCGACGGCAGCCTGCCGCGGGCCATGGGCGCCAGCCTGTTGCGGGCGGTTGCCGGTTTAGCCTTGGGCGGCGGGGTGGGGTTTGTGCTCGGCGTGGTGCTTGGCCTGTCGGCACGCAGTGAGCGGGTGCTTGGCCCGAGTTTGTCGGCGCTGCGCCAGATCGCGATTTTTGCTTGGGTACCGCTGCTCACCGCCTGGTTTGGTTTGGGCGAGTTGGCCAAGTTGGTGTTTGTTGGCTTGGCGGCGTTTTTTCCGCTGCTGATCGCCACCCAACGCGGTATTCGCAACCTGTCGCCGCAACTGGGCGAAGCAGCCCAGGCCTTGCGCCTTAACCTTTTTCAACGGCTGCGCCTGTTGGTGTTGCCCGGTGCCACGCCGGCGATTTTCGCTGGCCTGCGTTTGGGTTTGATCTACGCCTGGCTGGGCACCATTGGTGCGGAATATTTCATGGCCTCGGGCTATGGCATTGGCACCTTGATGATTGGCGCTCAGCAGTTGTTTCGTATGGACCAGGTGATGGCCGCCATGCTGCTGATCGGCCTGACCGGTGCCGCCCTCAATGCCCTCGGCCAATTTATTGAAGCGCGCGCCACGCGCTGGAGAACCGCATGACCACCCTCGCCTCACCAGCCCCGCTGGTGCGCTTTACCCATGTGGGCAAACAGTTCGCCGTTGACGGTGGCGAGCTGGAGGCCATTCGTGAATTCAACCTGGATATCGCCCCGGGCGAGTTCGTCGCCATTGTCGGTTCCAGCGGCTGCGGTAAATCCACCCTGCTGCGCTTGCTGGTTGGCCTGGACGGTGAGTTTCGCGGGCAGATTGAGGTGGCCGGCAAACCGGTGCAGGGCATCGGCGGCGACCGCGGCATCGTGTTTCAGGAACACCGCTTGTTCCCCTGGCTGACGGTGGAACAAAACATCGGCCTGGGTTTGGTTAATGAGCACCTGAACCAAGCCGAACGTTTTCGCCGCGTCAGCGAATTTATTCACTTGGTCGGTTTGCAGGGCTTTGAGCGCGCTTACCCGCATCAGCTGTCCGGCGGCATGGCACAGCGTGTGGCGATTGCCCGTGGCCTGGTGGCCAGCCCGCAAATTCTATTGTTGGACGAACCCTTCGGCGCCCTTGATGCCCTGACCCGCCAGCAGATGCAAGACGAGCTGCTGGCCATCCGCGCCCGCGCGCAAATCACCACGCTGCTGGTGACCCACGATGTGGAAGAGGCGATTTTCCTCGCCGACCGCGTGGTGGTGATGGAACCACGGCCAGGGCGGATCAAGCGCGTGGTGGCGATTGACCTGCCCCATCCGCGCACCCGCAGCAGCTTTGAATTCCACCAACTGCGCGAAGAATTGCTGCATGAACTGACCAGCGATGGCGCCTATGTGCCACCGCCGGTGGTGCGGGTTGAAGACCTGCCGCTGGCCTATATCGCCTATTAACTGGGCTACAAAACGAACGCAAAGGACGTGTCTGCCATGAGTAAACGCCCCAACTTCCTGGTCATTGTCGCCGACGACTTGGGCTTCTCCGACCTCGGCTCGTTTGGCGGCGAAATTGCCACGCCTAACCTGGATGCCCTGGCCAACGCCGGCGTGCGCCTGACCGACTTCCATACCGCGCCAACCTGCTCGCCAACCCGCTCGATGCTGTTGACCGGCACCGACCACCATATCGCCGGCATCGGCGCCATGGCCGAAGCACTGACGCCCGAGCTGATCGGCAAACCGGGTTACGAGGGCTACCTCAACGACCGCGTTGTCGCCCTGCCCGAGCTGTTGCGGGAGGCCGGTTACGAAACGTTGATGGCGGGCAAATGGCACCTGGGTTTAACCGCCGATTTGGCCCCGCACGCCCGTGGTTTTGAGCGCTCTTTCTCGCTGCTGCCCGGCGCCGCCAACCACTACGGTTACGAGCCGCCGGAAGACGAAAACACGCCGCCAATCATCAAGGGCACGCCGGTGCTCTATATCGAAGACGATAAGTTCGTCGACAAGCTGCCGGACGACTTCTATTCCTCCGACGCTTTTGGCGACAAGCTGCTGCAGTACCTCAAAGAGCGCGACCAGGCGCGGCCCTTCTTCGCCTACCTGCCCTTCTCCGCCCCGCACTGGCCGCTGCAAGCGCCCGCCGATGTGGTGGCCAAGTACAAAGGCCGCTACGACGCCGGCCCCGAAGTGCTGCGCCAGGAACGCTTGGCCAAGCTCAAGGAATTGGGCCTGGTCGCTGACGATGTAGAAGCC
>NZ_JBBNAH010000687.1:0-5452 GCF_037994325.1 Pseudomonas sp. | reverse complement strand
GGGCGCCTCACTAACGTAGCGCCTGCCGTTTTTTATTCGTTTTTTGTAACGTTGCAGGAGCTTTACACCATGGCGTCGCCAGCCTTTCAGGGATTCTTCACGCGCTTCGCAGCCGCGGCTGCCATTGTCGGCGCTGTGAGCATCAGCGGTTGTCAGAGCTGGCTGGACAGCCACTACGCCGACAGCGTGCCACCCACCACCGGCATTCAGCCGATCAAGGGCCTGGCGCAAAGCGTGTCGATCCGCCGCAATGCCATGGGCATGCCGCTAATTGAAACCACCACCTTTCACGATGCATTGTTCGCCTTAGGATATGTGCATGCTGGCGACCGCCTGAGCCAGATGGTCGGCATGCGCTTGATGGCCGAAGGTCGGTTGTCGGAAATGGTCGGCCCGGGCGCGCTGGAAATCGACCGATTTATGCGTGCGGTCAATCTCAAAGCCAGCGCCGAGGTGATGTACAAAAACGCCTCGCCACGGATAAAGAAGTTCTTTGAGGTGTATGCCCGTGGCGTCAACGCCTACCTGTACCGCTACCAAGACAAGCTGCCGATGGACCTGGCTGAGTCGGGCTACAAGCCCGCGTACTGGAAGCCGGAAGACTCGGCGCTGATCTTCTGCCTGCTGAACTTCGGCCTGTCGGTCAACCTGCAAGAAGAGATCGCCGCACTGGCGCTGGCGCAGAAAGTCGGCAGCGACAAACTGGCCTGGCTAACGCCGACCTACCCCGATGAACCGCTGCCCTTTGACGAAGCCGACAAACTCAAAGGCCTGGTACTCAGCGGGCAAATTCAGGGCCTGAGCGCCTTGGGCCAGGTCACTGAGCAAATCGCCGGGCTGGATATGCTCGGCGTAGCCGCTTCGAATAACTGGGCCATCGCCCCGCAAAAGAGCCGCAGCGGCAAAAGTCTGCTGGCCAACGACACCCACCTGCCGATTTCCATGCCCTCGGCCTGGAACTATGTGCAAATCCGCTCGCCGAAATTCCAGGCCGCCGGTGTTTCTATCGCTGGCGTACCAGCGGTGGTCGCCGGCTTTAACGGCAAGCTGGCCTGGGGCATGACCATGGTTATGGGCGACAACCAAGACCTGTTCCTGGAAAAGATCAAACGCCAGGGCAGCCAGGTGCTGTACGAAGCCGACGGCAAATGGGTCGGTGCCAAGGTGCGCCAGGAAACCTTCTTTATCAAAGGCCAGCGCCCGGTGCGCGAGGCCATCTATGAAACCCGCCATGGCCCGCTGCTAAACAGTGTGCTGGGCGAGCGCAAACATATGCTGCAACCGCTGCAAATCAGCAGCGGCTATGGCCTGGCCCTGCAAAGCGCGTCGTTGGACGGCGACAAGACTCTGGATGCGTTCTTTAACCTGTCCCGCGCGCAATCGGTTGAGCAAGCCTTTGATGCCGCCCGCGATATCCGCGCCATTCCGCTGAACCTGGTATTCGCCGACGCCCAGCATATTGCCTGGCAAGTGACCGGCCGCTACCCGAACCGCAAGGCCGGTGTTGGCCTGCTGCCCTCCCCCGGCTGGAATGGCCAGTACGACTGGGATGGCTACGCCGACCCGATGCTGTACCCCTACGACCAAGACCCGGCGCAAGGCTGGTTGGGCACCGCCAACCAGCGCACCATTCCGCGCGGCTATGGCATGCAGTTGTCGAATTCCTGGTACTACCCCGAGCGCGGCGAGCGCATTGCCCAATTGGCCGGCGCCGGCAAGCACGACGCGAAAAGCATGATCGCCATGCAGTACGACCAAACCTCACCGTTTGTAGGCAAGCTGCAAGGCATGTTTGAAGCACCGGGCATGGCCCAGCCGCTGAAAAAAGCCATCGACGCCCTGCCCGCCGCCGACCGCGCCAAGGCCCGCGAAGCCTACAGCCGCTTGATGGCCTTTGACGGCAACCTGCGCGCCACCTCGGCCGACGCCGCGTTGTACGAAGCCTTTCTGCAAGAAAGCATGCGCCAGACCTTTCTCGATGAACTCGGCCCGGACACCAGTGCAGCGTGGAAAGCGTTGGTTGATAGCGCCGACCTGTCCTACTCGGCACCCGCCGACCACCTGCTCGGGCGCGACGACAGCCCGTTCTGGGACGACGTAAAAACCCCGCAGAAGGAAGATAAACCGACGATTCTGGCGCGCAGCCTGCTGGCAGCGGTCAACCTCTGCGAAAGCAAACTGGGCGCCGACCGCGCGACCTGGCAATGGGGCAAGCTGCACAGCTACACCTTTGCCAGCGACTCCACGCAAATGGCGAAAAACCTCAGCACGGGCGATGCCGCCAGCGTTAACGCGATCAAGGGTTACTTGGACCGCGGCCCCTACGCCGCAGGCGGCGACCACACCACCTTGAACGTCTCGGCCTATCACTGGGGCAAAGACTTCGACACCTGGCTGGTGCCGGCCATGCGCATCGTCGTCGACTTCGGTCAGCCGGAACCGATGCTGGGCTTGAACAGCACCGGTCAATCCGGCAACCCGGCCAGCCCGCACTATGGCGACGGTATCGACGCCTGGTTGAAGGGCCAATACATGACCTTCCCGTTCCAGCCGCAAAACCTCGACAAGGTCTACGGCACCAAGCGTCTGCTGCTGACCCCAGGCAAATAAGCACCGTTCGTCGAGCCCTGCTGAACTAATGCCAGGGCCGACGACTCAGAAACAGTGGACTTACTCCATAGATCTTTTTAGGGCACCCTCGGGTGCCCTTTCTTTTGCCTGCAAAAAAGCGCAAACGAACATCAGGTTGAACTTTGCGCCCTGGAGCCGTTCAGACCTTATGCATCGTTTGATTCTCCGGGCGCCACGTTAGGCGCCTATTTTTTTGCCTGCGACTTGACCCAACGCTAGAGGAAAAGGCCCGTAGGGTTGTGCTGTGCGCAACAGGCGATATCGGCGTTTTACACCAGGGTGCGCACACCAAGCACGGACCGGCACACCCTACTGCTGTTAAAGCGCTTCAGCCGTTTCTGCCTCAACCACCGGCGCATCCATCTGCACCCACAACGGCAAGGCGCCGGAGGCTTTTTCCAGCAGGCCCATGCGCACGGCGTGGGCGGCCAGGTCTTCTTCGTTAGCCCGCACAACGCGGGTACGCGGGCGGTCTGCCGGCAGGCGGCGGATTTCGCTGGCTTGGTTGGCGCCACCATCACCGCCGTTACCGTCCGAGGCGTTACCAGCCAGGGACAGGCTGGTCTGCCCGCCGGTCATGGTCAGGTAGACGTCGGCGAGAATCTCGGCGTCGAGCAAGGCGCCGTGCAGTTCACGGCCGGAGTTGTCGACGCCATAACGTTTGCACAGGGCGTCGAGGTTGTTGCGCTGCCCCGGGTGGCGCTCGCGGGCCATCATCAGGGTGTCGAGCACGGTGCAATGCTCGGTGATGTCGGCGCGGTCTTCCTGGCCCAGCAGGGCAAATTCGTTGTTGATAAAGCCGATGTCGAACGCGGCGTTATGGATGATCAACTGGGCGTCTTTGATGAACTCGAAAAACTCGTCGGCCACTTCCTTGAAGCGCGGCTTGTCGGCGAGAAATTCATTGGTGATGCCGTGAACTGCAATGGCGCCTTCATCACTTTCGCGATCGGGCTGCAGGTACACATGGAAATGCCGGCCGGTGAGGCGACGGCCAATCAGTTCGACGCAACCGATCTCAATGACCCGGTGGCCATCGGTGACCGGCATACCGGTGGTTTCGGTATCGAGAACGACCATCCGCTGCGCTGTACTTTTGAAATCTGTCATCTGGTATCTGCCTGTGAACACGCGGGAAATCGTAACACGCGGGAAGAATTCGTCGAAACGCCAGAGGCGGTAAACAGCGCGCAGGGAAGAAAGGCTAAGGGTCCAGCGATGGAACAGCCGTCGTTGATGAATCATGCCTTGTTCAGCTATCTGAAAACGCCAAACCGCCGAGTTGGTTTGGCGCTCAGATTGGCGCATTAAACCTTGATAAAGTTTTGCGCCGCCAAGGCTCCAAATGGCAAGGAAGCCAGCGGCCCGCCCACGGCCAACGAGCCCAGGTCCACGGGGTAGAAACCCATGGCTTCGATAAGCGCGCGCACGTCGGCTTTGGCAGCCAGATCATCACCGGAATAAAACAGCACACGTTTACCGCCTGCTACTTGCGGCTCGGCCAAGACGTTTACGTCCAGGTGATTGAACGCCTTCACCACCCGGGCGCCTGCCACGTAGCTGCTGAGCACGGCACTGGAGTCTTTGCCAGCAAGATCGATGGCCTTGATGCCGTAGGCCGCAAGCGGGTTGCTGGGGTCGTTGGCGTCGTCGGAGTTGGGGTCGAGAAACGCCACGGGGTTGGTGCCGTCAATCACGATGCGGCCGTTCCAGGCGGGCAATGCGCTTAACACCGCTTCGGCGTCGGTCCAGCGAATAGCGGCCAAAACGATATCGGCGCTCGCCGCCTCGGCCACGGTGCCCGCTTTGATACTAGAACCGAGCTCTTCAACGAGCCCAGCTAATGACGCCGGCCCTCGGCTGTTGGCGATAGTCGCCGAAATGCCGTTTTTAGCCAGAACACGTGCAACGCTTGCGCCCAGGGCGCCGGAACCAATAATGCCAATACTCATGGTGTAACTCCTATTGAAAAAAGGGGTGTACAAATCCGTCACCGCCCGGGCAAAAGCGCCAGGCAGCAGTTAAGAAGGTTTCGGTTGTTTATTGGCTGCGCTAGGCGCACCGCCGGGCAATTACCTGAAGATCGGGGTAGCGCCTGTGGCCTCGGTCTTTCTCTGTTCACGAAGACGCCGACCGATTTCGGCGATTTTGATCTCGCCCGCCCGCAACGCTTCGGCACTGGTGTGCACCGAGTAGTGGCCCAGTTGCAGTTCAAAGGGATGCGGGGCGGCGGAGCCGATGACAAACACGGCATCGCTCTCGCCCGCTGTGAGCCGGACGGCTTTACTGCCCGGCTCAAATACCACCATTTCTCCGGCGTCGATAACGTCTGGCGAGGTCAAATGCCCACGGCTCACGCTCAACCACAAGGAGTCGTGCCCAGGTGGCGGGGTGTATTCCCAGGTGCTGCCTTTGGCAACGGTGACCAGCAAGTAGTTGATGTCCGCAGGAGCGCGAACCGGGCTATGCACGCCGGCGTAGCTGCCGAGAATTACCCGGGCAGGCCCCACCTGCGGCATGGCTGCGGCTTCCAGATATTGGCTGTCGACTGCGGCGTTTTCCAGGTGCGGCGGCAACGCAACCCATAGTTGGAACCCCTGAACGCGTTGCGAAGTGCCTGCGCTCATCTCTTTGCCATGCCAGACGCCGCCTCCGGCGCGCATCCACTCCACGCCACCGTAGGCAATTTCGCCGGTTCCAGCATCTGGGTCATCGAAGTGCATATTGCCTTCGGTCACCACCGTGACCGTGGCGATTCCTGAGTGCGGATGCATGGCCATCTGGCCAAGAAACGAGCGATCGCCTTCAAACAGGTCAAGAA
>NZ_JBBNAH010000686.1:0-2911 GCF_037994325.1 Pseudomonas sp. | reverse complement strand
GTATTCACTTCCTTGTAGCCCAAGGGCTTCGGTTTAATGTTATTGTTTCGTAGCCCGAGGGCTACATTTATTCTTTTTTTGCTATTTTTGAGGCCTGAGGGCTACAAATGACCACCTTGTCTGATGTTGCAGAAATGCTCAAAGACAGTCGCGCTTCGGCCAGCCTCAGCCAAGAAGCCCTCGCCAACCGTGCGGGGGTGGCACGCTCAACCGTGGCGCGCATGGAAACCTTGGCCAAAGGCGACATGAGCGTGTCGGTGTTGCTGCGCCTATTGGAAGCAGCAGGCTACGACCTGAAAGTCATCAAGGCCGGACACCAGCGCACGGTGGAAGACATCCTCGCTGAACAGCGTTCAGAGGGTTTCTAAGCCCATGCAACTGGATGTGCACGTCAGCGGCAAAACGGTGGCCAGCCTCTACCGCGAGCGTGATGAATACGTGCTCAAGTACCTTCCCGGTACCGCTCCAGAAGACTTTGTCAGCCTGGCCATGCCCGTGCGCGAAGAACCTTGGCGCTGGCCTCGCGACCTGTTCCCGTTTTTTCGGCAGAACCTTCCCGAGGGCTATCTGCTGGGCGTTATCCGTGAGGAGTTCGGCTCGCTATTTGACGGCACCGACCTGTCCTTGCTGGGCTTAGTCGGTGGTGCCGGCATCGGTCGTGTGGCTGTCACCCCACAAGGCGTTGCCCCAGGCATCGACCTGGAGCCGCTGGACGTCAGCCACTTGCTGAAGGCGGAAAACACCGCCGAGCACTTCGCCACACTGGTTCGGCGCTATGCGCGGGTGGCCGTGTCTGGTGTGGTACCCAAGTTTATTGCCGATAACACCCCAGCCCCCGCGAGTGCGCTGGGTAAACCGACCCTGCGCACCGGCTTTCACCTGATCAAAGGCTCCGATGCGCAAACGCCATTTTTGGGTTTCAACGAGTTTTACACCCTGCGTGTGCTCGAGCGATTAAACGTGGTGCCGGTCGCCAGTTGCCGTATGTCTGAAGACGGCAGGGTGCTGGTGGTTGATCGCTTCGATGTCGATAAAAACGGTGTTCCTTGCTACGGTCTGGAGGACGCTTGCGGCCTATTGGGCCTGCCGCCCCATGAGAAATATGCGCCGACCACCGAGCGCGTATGGAACGCCACGCGGCCATATATACCCAGCGCATTATTGCGCAGCCAACGGGAACACCTGGGTTGGCATCTGTTGACTAACTACGTAGTGCGCAACGCCGATTGCCATGCGAAAAACATCGCACTGGCCTACACCGCGCTCAACGATGTGGCCTTTACCCCTGTGTATGACCTGGTCACGACTCAGGCTTATCCGCGCTTCGCTTCCAATCCGCCCGGCTTATCTATCGGCGGCAGGCAAACCTGGACGCCCGGTCGGTCGCTGGAGGTGTTTTTCAATGGCGTGTTAGGCATTTCCCCCCGTCAGTACGGGGTAATGGTTGAAACACTCTGCGAGTCAGCCGTGGTGGTTGGTCGGGAAGTGATTGAGGCGGCGAAAAATGAACCCGCCTGGCGCGATGTGGCCAAGCATATGGTGCATGCCTGGAACGTCGGTATGGAAACCCTGCGCAGCGCTAAAAGTGCGCCGCGTTACCGAGGTTTGGAGGCCGAAATAGAAGCGGCGGGTTTCTCTGGCCCGCTAAAGCCCGAACCCAGTCGCACGCAAGTCGGGCGCTCGGAACTGCTGGCGAAGAAGCGCTCCTGAAGCCCTAGCTGAATTCAGCCGGCAGGCGCATACGCTGTTGGCTCAACGCCTCACGCCATATCGCTCTGACTAAACTCCTCGCCAAGAAAATCAATCAACGTGCGCACCGACGGCAACAACCCGCGCCGTGAGGGGAAAATCGCGTGGACGATGCCGCACTTGGGCGTCCACCCCGGCAGCATTTCCACCAAGGTGCCGGCGGCCAAATCGTCACGCACCGCCACCTTGGGCAAATGCACGATGCCCACGCCGGCCAGCGCGCCATCACGCAGGGCGCGCAGGTCGTCGGTGACCATCCGCGGTTTGTGGGCAATGGTTAACGAAACGCCCTCGGCATCAAACAACTCCCACTGATACTCGCGCTGCTGGCCACCCCAATACAGGCTCGGTAAGCGGCTTAGTTCTTCAGGCGCAAAGCCCTCACCCAAGCACTGCGCATATTGCGGATGGCCGACCAGGCACTGGGTGCTGTTGCCCAGCACCTTCATCACCATGTCGGTGTTTTCCAGCGGCGGAAAGCGCACACGCAGGGCGATATCAAAGCCCTCGTGCAACACATCGACACGCCGGTTAGTGGCCTCGATCAGCAGTTCCACCAGCGGGTACTTGAGCATATAGCGGGTCAGCATCGGCCCCACCCAGGAGTTCAGCAGGGTGGTGGGGCAGGCCAGGCGCACCAGGCCGCGCGGTTCGCTGCGGTTGCGCTCAATCACCTCGGCGGCACTTTCCGCCTCCACCCGCATGGCCACGCAGCGCTGGTAATAGGCCTGGCCGATTTCCGTCAGGGTGTTGTGCCGGCTGGTGCGCTGCAGCAGGCGCACGCCCAGGCGTTCTTCCAGCTCGCTGATGCGCCGGCTGAGCTTGGACTTGGGCATATCCAGCGCCCGCCCAGCTGCGGCAAAACCGCCGTGCTCCACCACCTGGGTGAAGTAGTAGAGGCTGTTGAGGTCTTCCATGATCGTTCTCCAAATAGAACGCTAAAGGCAATTTTTGCAGTCTAGCGCACTTAGGGTGTCGATTTTAAGCTTTACCCATGCCGCAACACACACAACGCAGCGGCCACTGAGCAACGCTACTTAAACGCCGAATCGTCGGCACCCCCAATCAGAAAGCGAGGAACGCAGCATGACTACTTCTTACAAATACAACCGTCTGGACAAAGACAACGCCGTGGTTCTGCTGGTCGACCACCAGGCTGGTT
>NZ_JBBNAH010000685.1:0-5465 GCF_037994325.1 Pseudomonas sp. | reverse complement strand
CTCGTAGGTTGGGTTGAGCGCAGCGAAGCCCAACAGCCCTAGCAGCAGCGATCAATGTTTGGGCAACATCACCGTAAACGTGGTGCCTTCGGCTTCGTTGGAGGTGACGTGCACGCTGCCGCCATGGGCGAGCACCACTTCGTTGACGATAAACAACCCCAGGCCCAGGCTGGTTTCGCCGGCGCGGTCGCTGGCGCTGCGTACCAGGGGGAAGAACAGGGTGGAGATGGCGTTTTCGGCAATCGGCTCGCCGTGGTTATGCAGGGTCAGGGACACGCTGTCGGGGCTGCCGTGCAGGCGCAGGGTGATGGGCAGGTTGCTGGCGCCGTGTTGCAGGGCGTTGCCGATCAGGTTTTGCAGCAGTTGCTCGATGCGGCCTTGGTCCCATTCACCATCGGTTTGCCCAGCGGTTTCAAAGCGCAGGTCGCTGAGGGGTTGCCCGGCGCTGGCCTCGTCGATGGCGGCCTGGGCCAGTACGCTCATATTCAGGGGGCTGCGCACGATGGGCAGGCTTTGCCCCAGGCGGCTGCGGACGAATTCCAGTAGGTCGTTGACCATCGCGCCCATATGCCGGGTGCTGTTGCGGATGCGCTGCACATGGCTGCGCGCTTTATCGTCGAGGTCGGCTTTGCTGGCGAGCATTTCGCTGGACATGCTCACCGCCTGCAACGGCGCGCGCAGGTCGTGGCCAAGAATGGCCAGGAAGATATCGCGCGAGTGGTTGACCTGCTCGGCATAGGCTGCGGTGGACTCGGCCAGCGCTTCGTCGATGGCTTCGTTGAAGCGGATCAGGTCGTGGATATGCACCAGTTCCATTTGTGTGAGGGTGTCGGTCCACAGGCGAATAACGCTGGCGCGCAGGTGGCGGAATTCCGAGGTCATCTGCACCAGGTCAAAACCCACCTGGTGGCGCAATTCGCCGTGGCTGGCGGCCGCTACATCCAGGCTCGGGGTTTTCTCCGGGCCCTCGCCCATGGCTTTGGCGGCACGCTCCATGGGCGTTTGCGCGCTGTTCATATCGCGCGCAGCGGCCAGCAGGATGGAGCGCGCGTGGTCGCGCAATTCAACACGGTTCATGGTGTCGGCGGCCGGGCGAATGGTCATGGCAAAGGCCTCCCATTCATCAACGATGCGGTCGACGGTGGCGACAATAAACTCGGCAAGACGCATGACTTTTCCACCCCGGACTACGGCAACGATTAGGCATAGTAGTCGCTTTCGTTGCGCTTGCTAGCGCCGTTTCGCCGCTGTGCTGTCTCAGGGTTTTACTTCGGCCAAACGGTCGTTCGTCAGGGTCAGGGTAATCACCACGGGCTCGCTGGGAAAGTTGGGTGCGTCATCCTGCATATTGGCCATGGCCGGGATATTGAATGTGATGGCACCGCTCTTTTCGTCACGACTGAACGTGGCCTGGAGCGTGTTGATAGCACGGAAGTTGTCGCCGCCGATCTGCATTACATCGATCAGGCGGTAATGCTCTTGGCCCTCTTCGTCGGCGCCGGGCTCAAACACCGCCAGGTATTGGTTGAAGGTGTTGCCCATGTCGAAGCCTTCAACGGTAAAGGTCACCAGGGTTCGCCAAGTATGCGGGGCCACTTCGAGGGTTTGCGCTTCGGTGGCTTGCGGATAGCCAGTGGCAAAGCTGTCGCGCAGCAAGGCGACCAAGTGCGCCACCTGGGTGACAACTTCCTTGGGCACCTCTGTCGCCGCTGGCTCGGTGCCACCTTCGGCATGGGCAAAGGCACAGCACAGCAGCAGGGCGGCCGGGAGGAGGGCGAGTTTCATCGTTGAACATCCGCGCGAGAAAAGGAGCGCGGATAGTAGCGAGCATCGGCCCAGTCTGCCGCTGGGCCGTTCACGAAAGCGTGCTTACAGGCTGCTGGCCTTGAAGGTGTCGCAGCCCGCCACCTTGCCGCTTTCATAGCCGGTTTTGAACCAACGCACCCGCTGCTGTGAGGTGCCGTGGGTAAAGGAGTCCGGCACCACCTGGCCGCGGGACTGTTTCTGCAAGCGGTCATCACCAATGGCGTTGGCGGCGTTCAGTGCCTCTTCCAGGTCGCCAGGCTCCAACCAGTTCAAGCGTTGTTGCGCATGGAAAGCCCAGACGCCGGCCAGGCAGTCAGCCTGTAATTCCTGGCGCACCAACAAGCCGTTGGCACCTTCCATTTTTGCGCCGCCGCTGCGGGCGTTGTCGACCTTGGCGGAGACGCCCAGCAGCGTCTGCACATGGTGGCCGACCTCATGGGCGATCACATAGGCCTGGGCAAAATCGCCCGCCGCCGAAAAGCGCTGGGCCATTTCCTTGAAGAAATCCAAGTCCAGATACACCTGGTGATCAGCGGGGCAATAGAACGGGCCGGTGGCTGACGAAGCAAAGCCGCACGCCGAATTCACCCCGCCGCGAAACAGCACCAACTTGGGTTGCTCGTACTGTTTGCCAGCCTGCTGGAAGATCGCGCCCCAGGTGTCTTCGGTATCGCCAAGTACGGCGCGCACAAACTCGGCCTGCTCATCATTGGCCGATGGCGCATGGCCTTGTTGCTCGGTAGGGGCGGTGGAAACCCCGGCCTGGTTGGCCAACTGGCCGAGGATCTGCATCGGGTCTTGGCCGGTGATCAGGCCGAACACCACCACAATCACCACCGCGCCCAGGCTCAGGCCTTTGCCGCCCATGCGCATGCCACCGCCACCACCGCCACTGTCACGGGCGTCCACTACGTTGTCGCTGCGTCGGCCTTTTTTCCAGAGCATGGCGGTGTTCTCCTTAACCTAGTTATCTATTGGGCGGCGTACCGCGTCAGTACCTCTTCGGCGCCATTGCTTTGCACACCGATCACATCATAGGCATCGGCGCGGCCGCCTTGTTCCATTCCTGGTGAACCCATCGGCATTCCGGGTACTGCCGCACCGATCAAGTCGGCGCGCTGGCGCAGTTTCAGCACATCGGCTGCGGGCACATGGCCTTCGACAAATTTGCCGTCGATAACCCCGGTGTGGCAGCTGCCCAAGCTGTGGGGCACACCCAAGCGGGTTTTCACCGCGCTCATATTGTTCTCCACATGGTCGGTCACCTTGAAACCGTTGTTTTGCAGGTGGCTGATCCAGGCTTTGCAGCAACCGCAGTTGGGGTCGCGGTAGACGTCGATGGCAATCGGCTCAGCGGCTTGCAAGGTGCTGGCAAAGAGCAGCGGCAGAAGGGCGAGGCGGCGCATGGCGGTGGCTCCAGAGGATTAGGTGCGGCAAGCATAGACACTGCTTTAGCGCGGCAAAAGGCGGTTGCTGTTTGCGCATATGTCATAGCAGCCTATCCTGCTGCCTTCCCCTTTGTTGGAGCGTTCCGATGCGCATTGCCCAAATTTTTCTGCTGCTGCAAGCGCTGGTGCTGGGCGGTTTTGGCGTGGCCTATTTTATTTATCCACAAGAGATGGCCAACCTCACGGGCATGGTGCTGCTGCAAAGCGCGGCAATAGTCGATGTGCGGGCCTACTACGGCGCGTTGCAACTGGGCATTGCGGTGTTTCTGTTGTCCTCGGCCTTGCGCCCGAGCTTTCTGCGCCCGGCCCTTAGCTTGCTGACCCTGTTGTTTGCCGCCCTGGCCTTGGGCCGGCTTGCCGGTCTGTACCTGGAAGGCGCGGTGGGGCAGAGCTTTAATTTTTATGCCCTTGGCTATGAAGCCGCGTCGGCGGTTTTGGCCTATGTCGCCCTGCGTTTGTTGCAACGTCAGCCCGGCTAACCCCGCGCACCAAAACTGGCCCCGGCGCTGGGCCAGGCTTCTAAAGCGGGCACGCGCATAAGCCCGGTAAGGGGCCGCCGCCGCCAATTCTGTTGTTGCGGTGATGGCACTGTGCTTGCACGACCCTGTGCCTAACAGGGAGAACACAACTATGTTGCTAATGCGCACCAAAGCCCGTCGCGCGGAAGACGACGGCGCCTTGAGCTTGCTGGTGGACAACCTTGACCTGACCAGTCAACTGTCCGACTTGCAGCCCATCAACACCCGCCTCAACAGTTTCACCCGCGCGCTTCACCAGCGCCTGGGCGAGAGCTTGGCAGCCTCCGTGGATATCGCCGCCCACGCCCCGGAGTTGGCGCGTATCGCCAGCGAAACCGAGGCCAGCGGCCAGCGCCTGGCGCAGGCCTCGGAGCTGATCGCCAGCGCTAGCGAGGAAGTCAGCACCACCCTCGACAGCGAACTGGTACCGGGCGCGGCGCAGGTGGCCAAGTTGGCAGCTGAGGTGTCCGGCACCTTGCGTAGCTGTCAGCAGACTGGCGACGAGGTGCTACGCCAGGTGGACGCCATCGACGCCAGCGAAAGCCAATTGGAAGGCGTGATCGGCCAGCTAGTGGGCCAGTTGGAAGAAGTGACCCAAGTGCTTGGCGTGATCGCCAGCATTTCCCAGCAAACCAATCTGCTGGCGCTTAATGCGGCTATTGAAGCGGCACGGGCTGGCGAGCATGGCCGTGGTTTTGCCGTGGTCGCCGATGAAGTGCGGCGCCTGGCCGGGCACACCACCGAAGCCACCGGCAAAGTCAGCCAGATTATCGAGCGCTTTCGCGACGGTATGGCTCAGCTCGGCAGTGCCGGCCAACATATGCATGGTGCGGTGGCCGATGGCCGCGAAGGTATGACGCGCATGGGCGAAGACCTGCGCAACACCCGCGCAGCCATGGACCAACTCGACCAACGTGTCGGCCATATCGCCGCCGGCACCGAACAGATCGGCATCGCCGTGCATGCCATCAACGGCGATGTGCAAAACATCGCCGGGGTGGCGGCCGAGTTACTGAGCAAGGCAGGCCAGGTGCTCACCCACAGCCAGGCCGTGCGCCATAGCGGTGACCGTTTGCTAGAAGGTTTGGGTGGCTTTCGTATGCGCATGCACAAAGACGTGCAGGCCAGTGTCGAGGCCATGGCCATGGAAGCGGCGCTGCATGGCGACGTTGGCCGGGCTGAGGCGTTTCTGCGTGAAACCTTGCAGCGTGATCCGCGCTTTGAATTGTTTTATCTGGTGGGCAGTGATGGCACGCAGCTCAGCGAAAACGTCTTTGCCGAAGGCTTGGGAGGCGGCGACAAAGATGCCAGTTGCAAGGGCCGTAATTGGGCGCAGCGGCCGTGGTTTCGTGCGGTAGCGCAACAGCTGGCCAGCCATATCACCCCGGTGTACCGCTCCAGCGCGACGGATGCGTTCTGCTTTACCGTGTCGGTGCCGGTGTTTACCGCCGCTGGGCAGTTGCAGCGGGTGTTGGGGGCGGATGTGCGGTTGTCAGCGTTGGTTTGACTGGCGCCAACCGCAGCCCTCTCCCCCAGCCCCTCTCCCGCAAGCGGGCGAGGGGGGCCTGATCGAGGTCCTCAGCAAGTTCACCAATCAGCCCCCTCTGCCCGCAAGCGGGCGAGGGGGGCCTAACCGCGATCTCTAGCAAATCACCGGTAGCCTTCTCTGCCCCGCCCGCGGTCGAGGGGAGCC
>NZ_JBBNAH010000684.1:0-15418 GCF_037994325.1 Pseudomonas sp. | reverse complement strand
ACCTGGTACGGCGACCACAGACCGGCGCCACGCAGGTTGCGCGCTTGCTCCAAGCGCAGACGCAGTTGCGCGCCCGGGGTTGGGGTAAAGCGCAGCACCACACGGCTGGCGGACTGGCCGTCACCGTTCAAGGCTTCGATAGTCGGTGCGTTCAGCGCTTGTTCACCGTTGCTGACATCGAGCAAGCGCAGGGCGCCGGCCGCCCGCAGGGATTCGAGGGTGACCGGTTCGTTAAAGGTCAGTTGCAGCGCCTGTTCACCGGCCGGCAGTACGCCGCCCTGTTTCACGCTGGCATCCAGCACCAGGGCACCCGGCAGCTCCAGCAGGGTCAGGCCCGCCGTGCCGGAACCAGCCACCAGGCGGTTATTAAACAGGTCCAGCGCTTCAATACGTTCGGCGTTACCAGCCGAGACCACGCGCGGTTGCAGCGGCTCGCTAAGGTCAACCACCACCACGCCACTGTCGGCCGAAACAAACAGCAGGCTGCCGGCCAAGCGCAGGCGCACACCACGACCCGGGATCGCTTGCAGTTGGCCGTCGAGGGCGAGCACTACACGCTCTTCCGGCTCGTCGCGGTTAATGATTTCCAGGCCACGGCTGCCCACGGCGGCGATCAGGTAACGGCCGTAGCTGACGATGTCTTGCGGGTTGGCAACAAAGCTGTAGCTGCGCGTTTGTGCCGGGTCGAACAGGTTCAGGGCGCGGATTTCACCGGCTTTGCCATCCACCGGCACGCCGAGCGATTCATCCCAGCCTGGGCAGTTGACCCATTTGGCCCCGCGCACCATACCGCCGCTAAACAGCCAGCCGTCGTTCAGTTGCAGCAGCGCGCCGCCTTGCAGCCCCGCTGGGCCCGGCACACGTACCGGGTCTTCGCCGTTCTGGTAGTTAAGGGCGAGCAGGTCACCGGGGGCCGCGACGTCGATTTTAAAGGTGCAGGTGTCGGCGTTCGGTGGCTCGACCGTTACCGCCACTTCAGCGGCAAACAAACCGGGGCCTTGTTTGACCAGGCGGCTGATCGGTGCGCTGAGGTCTTCTTGCTGAATCGTTTGCAGGCCGTTCTGCTCGTCCAGGTTCAAACGCGCCACACCGCCAACGCCGCTGGCCACGTACAGGCGTTTGCGCCAGGTGTTTTGTTCCCACTCAACGGTCGGGCTGATGCGCAGCGAATCAAAGCCGACTTTGAAGTCTTGGGCAGCCTGGCGGTCGAGAATTTCTTGTTCTTCTTCGGTCGGCTCTATCGCGTTAACGCCTTCCATACGTTTGTAGATGGCGTTGGCCTGCGCTTTCAAACTCAGCCGCGTGCTATCGCTTGGCAGCGCCGGCGCACCGCCGACCAGCACCGGCTTGCTGGCGTCCTGCACCGAGAACGACGCCGCACGGTACAGCTCCGGCAGCCAACCGCCACCTGGCAGGGTCTGTTTGCCATAGCCGTTGACCATATAGCCGCCGTTGGTAACGGCCACGCCGGTTTGCTGGTCGATCCACACATCGTTCGGGAAGATCAGCGACGGGTGCAATTCCGACTGTTTGCGCAGGCCGTAACCGAAACCACGGATGCCAGTGAGGCTGGCCTGGTTGCCGTAGCGGTCTTCACCGAGCACATCAACTTTGCCTGGCGCACCGCGCGGCGACGTAACGCGCATACGGTTGCTGGCCAACACCTCAATACGGCCGACCGGCAAGCCGCCGAAGCGCACTTTCAGGCCATCCATCACGGTGTTGCCCGGCTCGAAACCGTCACCGCTAATGGTCACCGTGGTATCACCAGCCACCGGGCCCCACAGCGGCACCAGGGCGTCGAAACGAATCGGGGCGTCGACCAGCAGGGCACCTTCCAGCACGGTTTGTTGCCACAGGCCGTCACGCTGTACTTGCAAGGTCAGGTTGTATTGGCCGGCGCGCGGCAGGGCCGGCACGCTGACTTTCAATATGGCTGGAGCGCTGCTGTTGTCGCGGGTCACGCCTTCGATTTGCAGGGCGCGGTCGCCGGCATACAGGCGCACTTGGCCGAGGTTGGCTGGCAGGCCGAGGGCGCTGACGGTGATCAGGCTGACGGTGTCGCGCGCAACCCGGCGTGGGGTCACGGCTTCAATCGACAAGGTGTCGTTACGCGCGCCACGGAAGGTCAGCGCCACACGCTGGTCTTGGGTCAGGCGCTGCAACACCACCGTGTCGTTGGCGCTCACCGGTTTCACCGAGGCGATACCGGCTTTGGCCAGCAAGGTCAGGCGCTCGCCCACCGGCAGGCGGTCGGCGGTGGCCGGCGCCACCACCAGCTTGGCGTCGTTGTTAACGATGGTTACGGTCGCCGGCAGCGCCTGGCCTTGGGCGTCGAGCAACTGCACCAGGGCGTTGTTGGCTGGGTACAGGTCGATGGCTTTGTTAAAGCGCGCAATCACTTGCACGCTGCCGTCGACCTGACGGTCGACGATGCTGTTAGCCGGGTCGACACCAATCAGTTTCAGCAGTACGTCTGGCACCACTTGCAGCAGGCTGCCTTGGGCATCGACACCACCGGAATGGGCGGAGTAATCGCCAGCCACCACGCTTTCTACCGAGCCGCTGGAGGTCATGCTGCGACCCGCTACAGGCTTGAGCGGGTTAGTGACGTCGATCATCAGCACACCTTTGTCACCACGGGCGACATACAGGGTGTTGCCATTGAAGTCGAGGTCGTACACATAGCCAATGTCGTTAACCCGGGCGACCACGCTTGGTGCGCTTGGGTCGAGCAAGTCGACCACGGCCACACCGCTGGCGCCGGCGGCGACATAGGCGTAACGGCCTTGCAACGAGACGCGGGTACCCGGCAGGTCGAGTTGGCCAAGGCGTTGCAGGCCTTGGCTGGCGCTTTGGCTGTAGACCTGGAAGCCGCCGCTGCCGATTTCTTCCTTGGTTTGCAGGCGGTTGGTGCGGTAATCAAACGCCCCACCGACGGCGACGATCAGCCCGGCAGCGCCGGCATCACCCGCCTGCGTGGCGATATCCAGCATCGGCACGTTGGCCGCAGCGGCCAGGTTTTGTACCAGGTAGGTTTTGTTCGGCAAGAAGGAATCAACGATACCCAAGCCTTCGCTACCCATAGCCAGCAGCACACGGGCGTTGCGTACACGCAGACCACGCACGGCGTTGCCAGGCAATTCCAGGCTGCCGATCAGGGTGGTTTTCGCCGGGTCCAGTTCATCAAAGGCCACGGTAAACAGGCGCGCTGCATCCGGCGTGCCGCCACTGCCCAGGCGCACGGCGGTGATATACACGCGGTCGCTGCCACGTTCGAAATAGGGTTCTACGCCAACGGCGATAAAGCCGGCCGGCAGGCTGATGCGCGACAGAATGCGGTCGTCAGACTTGTCGCCGTTACGGTCGATCAGGCGCAGCAGATCATCCGGGTTCAGCGGCTTTTGCGGGTCGGCGCTGTAGTTGCCGGCGTTCAGGTCATAGACCAATACGCCGGTCTCGCCTTGGGCGGCAAACAACAGGCTGCCGGACGGGTCCAGCGCCATGTCATAGATGCGACCCTTATCGCGGATCTGCGATTGCGGCGGCTGCTGGTAGGTAAAGGCTTGAGTCAGGGTGCCTTGCTGGCCGTTGTTCAATTGCACACGTACATCGACGGTGCCAATCGGCCCGGCCGGGGCGAGCACTTCCAGGGTTTCGGCGTCGAGCACCTTGTAGGAAACCGCTGGGATATCGCCGAAGTGCACGGTCATCGCGCCGGTTTCGCTGCGGAAACCCTGGCCTTTGATCTGCACGCGGGTGCCGCCATTCAGCGAGCCCAGGGCTGGGGTCAGCGAGCGCAGCAGCAGCGGTTCAACAAACTGCACGGCACCGACTTTCGACGCCTTGCTGCCGTTGCCGCTGACCACTTGCAGGCTGGCGGCGCCCGGCAAGCTGGCGGGTGCCTGGATGCGATAACGCGCCGTGCCATCGACCAGGGTTTCGGCCAACGAACCGCTGGCCGCTTGGCCCGACACGCTGAACTGCACCTGACCGCTGGCGCCACGCAGCACCACATCCAAATCACCGCCGCCGACATCGAGCATGCCCGGCGCGGTGCTGACGATTTGCACCTGGGCACCCCCGGCGACACCGGCGCGGAAGCGAATGGCGTGTTCCAGCAGGCCACGGCTGCGGCGGCTGGCGAGGTCGCCTTTCAGCACGATGCGGTAGCTGTGGTTGGCTTGCAGACCTTGGCTTGGCTGCACGCTGAGCACGCGTTGGTCGGTGCTACGTTGCAGGCTAAACGGCAGTTCGCTGGCTGGCTGGTTGTTCTGTGCGTCGTGTTGCAGCACCAGGAATTGACGCAACTGCTCGTCGTCCATGGCGCTCAGCGGACGGGTGAATTGCAGGGTCAGCGGGCTGTCCAGCGGCACACCGTCAGCGCCGTCGGCGGGGCTGGAGCGCACCAGTTCCACGGTTAGCAGGTCGACCAAGTTCAGGTGCGACATGGTTTCGCCGCCCGGTGCGGTGTACACGGTAAAGGCACCGATGCCCTGGTCGGTGAGGGCCATCGGGTTAACGCGTTGCTGCTTGAGCAGGAACCGGCCATTCGGCGGCGTAATGCAGAACGGTAGGCCGAGGGCGTCGAGCAGGCTGATATTGTCGGCGCGGCTGAAGTCATAGAAGCCCAGGTAACCGATGTCGCCCTTCTCGCAATCGCTCTTGTCGCTGCCGGTTTGCGTCAGGTTCAGCGCGGCGCTGGCCTGGGCGCGAATGGCCTTGCTCTCGCCCGGCACACTGAAACCACCAGACAGGTAGCGGCCCTGCTCACGAATAAACGCTGGGCGGCTGGCGTCGTACAGGTTCAAGCCATTGCCGGTGACAAACTGGCTGCCATCGGCGGTCAGGCCGCTAAGGCCAACCACGCGGGAATCACCCAGTTGCGGCAGCGACGGTTTGCTCAGGTCGAACAGCACACGGTTGCTGCCGTTGACCACATGCAGGGTGTCGCCAATCACGCTGATATCGCTGACGTTATTCAGGCTCAGGGTGCGGCCATCAACGGTGGCCGAGGTCAGACGGCGGACCACGCTTGGCCGCAGCGGCTCGGCAACGCTGACGACGACTACACCTTCAGCGCCGGCATTGATTAACAGCAGGCCCTGATGGGCGACCACTTTTTCCGCCACGGTGTTGTACGGCAGCGGCAAGCTGTAACGCACGCCACGGTCTTTGCCTGGCGGCTGCTCGGTGAGCACATCCGGGTCGCGGATTTCGCGGTCGTACACCAGCAACACGCTGCGGCCTTCGTATTCGGTATCCAGGTACGGGAAGTCATAGCCGCGTGCGGTCACGTACAGGTGCTTGTCGGCCAGGGCCATGGCGCTTGGCTGCAAGTCTTGCGGCAGGTTGTAGTAGCCCAGGCCATGGCGCGGCGCCGCTTCAGCCAGCTTGGCCGGGTCGTATTTGACCAGGCTGATCCAGCCTGGCGCGTAGTAGTGTTGCAACTGCTCAAGGTTCAGCAGGGTGCTTGGTGCCGGGCCTTTCAACTCGCCACGGCCGAGCACGTAGAGCATGTGCAATTCGCTGTCGGCGGCCAGGTCGACGATGTTGCCCGGCGGCAGTTTCAGCGGGTCAGGCACATAGCTGGTGAGCTGACCGTCGGCGAGGGTTTTCAGCCGCGCGTCGATCTCTTCCATGCTCATCGGCGGCTCGGTTTGCAAGCTGCGGTCCAGTTGCAGACGGCCATAGAACAGGGCGTTGCGTTGCACGTAATGACGACCCAGATCGTCGGCCAGCTCGATGTCGATAAAGCCGCGATACCCGCCGCCTTCGTCGTCACGCAGGTCCGGCACCAGCAGGCTCATACGCTCGGCGCTGTAGAGGCGCAGGTCATCGGAGCCGACCTTGAAGGTTTTCGCCGTACCCGGCTCGCCGCTCTTATAGGCGGTGAGGGTCATGCCGGCGTGGAAGCCTTTACCGACCAGATCAACGCGGTCGTTTTTACCGCTCTGCGCCACGCGCACAACCGCTGGCGTCAGGTGGGAAATGCTCAGCTCATCAACAAACACAAAGCCGCCGAGCACGGTGTCGCTCAGGCCCGCGTCGGTAGTCACGGTGACAGAAGCCGGGCCTGGGTAATTCGGTACGGTTTTGGCGTACAGGGTGACGATGCCGGTATCGGCATTCTTCACCCGGCTTTCGACTACCAGTGGCTCGCCGCCGACCGACAGGCGCGGCTGCTCGCCAAAGTTAGTACCGCGCACCACCACCTGGGTGCCGCCGCGAACATCACCGACGTTGACGCAACCATTGCGCTCGGCGCTTTCGCGGGTGCAGATGCTGACGATATCCGGGTACAGCGCATCGGCCGACGCGGTACTAAAGCTGAATACGTAATCGGAGGCCAGCGCCTGACCGGTTACCGGCTTGAGGCCTTGCTTGATGCGCACGTAGTAACGGGTACGCGGCAGCAGGTTCTGGCCGTCTTTGCGCAGCAGCTGAATACGCCGCTTGGTGGTGTCGGTGCCACGGGCTGCAAAGGCCAGGTCAAACTGCGCGGTGACATCGCGGCCAATCTGCGCATCGCCTTCGAGCACTTGTACGTAGTCGCTCAGCACCGTGTCACTTGGCAGCACGGCAGACAGTTCGATCAGCACTTGATCCAGCTGGGTGCTGATATCGGTCTCGCCCACTTGCGGGCTGTGTTGCAGCACGGTCAGAGCCGGCAGGTCGATGCGCCCGATACCGCCCTTGCCGGCGGCTACTTGAATGGCGCCACGGGCCAGGGTTACACCGCGTACGGCGAAGTTATCCAGCGTGGCGTTGCGCTGCACCATCACCGGCACACTGGCATCTACACCGCTGACCCCGACGCGGGCCAGGTCAAGAATTTGCACCAGGCTTTGCGACGGTTTGTCTTCCTGGTCGGAGAGCATTTCGGTGACGTAGGCCAGGTTGCCGGACACATGCACGTCATACAGACCATCAGGCGTCTGGTCCGGACGATGCGGGGCAATTTCCACCACCTGCACCACACGCGGCTGGTCCGGCTCGCTGATATCAATACGGCTTAAGCGCGCGCTGTCGCCGCTGCCGGCCATATCGGTGACATACAGCTGGTTGCCGACCAGATTGAGGCGGTTGGCAATGCCCAAGGTATCGACCTTGGCCACAATCGGCATGGCTGGGGTGCTGAGGTCAGCGACCACCACACCCTCTTCCGAGGCGGCGATATAGGCGTAATGGCCACGCACTTTGACGTCGCGGGCAAAGCCGTTGGGTTTGATATAGCCGACGTGGTACGGCGCGGTCATGTTGGTGACGTCAATCACCTGTACGCCACCATTGCCGTTGGCGACCAAGGCCAGGTTGCCGCTGCGGGTCAGGCCGTAGACGTCTGGGTAAGGCATATCCACCCGGCCGAGCAGCAGGTACGGCAGGCCAAACTGACCGTCGCCATTCTTCTGTCCGAACAGCAGCAATTCGCCGGCGTTGTTATCCAGGTACAGGGCACCGGTGCCTTCGCTTGGGGTGTCACCGCCGTGCCAGTCTTTCTTGATTTCCGCGGTCATCTGGTCAACAAAGGCACAGCCTGGGTTGCCGTCTTGGCATATGCCGCCGGTAAGCCCGGATTTGCCTGCCAGCACAATGTTCTCGTCGCTGACCAGCTCACCAATGCTGCCGCTGAACATTTCTGCCGCGCCATTAAGCAGTGGTGAGTAGGCGAAGAAATCACCGGTCTGGTTGCTCTGCGCCTCATCCACGGCATCGAGAATAAAGATACCGGTGCGCGCCAGCGCATTACCGGCCAGGGCTTCGGTTTTGCTCAGCAGGCCCAGGCCTTGTTCAATGCGCAACGGGTCGATGGTCGACCAGGCCGCGATCATCGCGCCGGTACGGTCCAACGCGCGGTATTGATCAACGGCGGTGTATTGCACGCCTTTGCCAGCCGCTTGCGCGCCCACTTGCGGGGCAATGTAGCGGCGCTCGCTGAGCGGCCAGCCGACTTCATGGAAGGTGTCACGGGTGACGGTGTGGTTAGGCGTCACCACTTTGGTCAACACATGCAGGCGTTCGTTACGCAGGCCGGTGCGGCGCAGCACGTCGCCCTGGCTGAAGTCGGCCCAGTAAATAAAGTAGTGCTTGTCCGGGTCGCTGACTGGCGTGGTGTCGCCGTTGGCGCGGCCATCATCGCGGAACAGTTTCAGCGGGTAGGAATCAGCGACTTTCCATTCACCGGCTTCGGTCTGGTACTCGCGGGTCCAAAGCATGCTGACGTCGGAAATGGCGCCGCCCATGTCTTCAATCGACACCACCGCGCGCAGGCTCTCGCCCATGGTCAGCACGTCTTTATCAATTGGGCTCAACACGCCCAGGCGCGGCACCACGGTGTCTTCCAGCTTGCCGACGCGCACGATCTGCGACTCACCGGCCTGGCCAAGCACGTCGTAGGCAATGGCTTGCACGGTAAAGCCGTTAACCCCGGCCGGCGCGGCAATTTGCGCACGGTACACGTGGTCCTGGGCGTGACTGCCGACCTGTTGGCCGTAGCTCTGCTCGGTGCTGAACACCGGCACGCCGTTGACGTAGAACGTTACGTGGTCGATGCCTTCCGGACCGAGGTCGTCAAAGGCCTCAACAAATACTTCCACGTCATCGCCGTCGATGACGACCGCGTTGTCGTTGTCCGGTTTGACGATGCGCGCATTAGGCGCCTTGTCGGCCTTGATTTTGATGCTGCCGGGCAGGTCGACAAAGCTCGACTCGTAGCCGTCGAGGTCACGGGCCTTGGCGCGCAGGCGCAGCACTTGGTCAACGCGGCCGGTTGGCACTTTGAACTGGAATTGGTAGGGCGCGGCGGAGTCTTCGCCCAGGGCCTGGTACTTCGGCTCGCTGCCCACGGGGCCAATGGCGTAATACAACGCGGCAGCGTCAACGCCGACTTCGGCGTCGCTGGCTTGCACCTGCACAACAATGCCACGGCCCTCGGTCAGCTCGGTGACTTCACCCATGGCAAAACCACGGGCGTCGAGTAGCTTGATGGCATTCACTTCCGGTGGCTGGTTGCGCAGCAGGTTGACCGCAATAGTTTCTTTGCTTTCGTTGCCGCTTGGGTCGCGGGCGATGATGCGCAATTGCAGCGGCAGCGATTCCGGCAGGTTGT
Organism: Pseudomonas sp.; assembly: GCF_037994325.1. Classification (GTDB taxonomy): domain Bacteria; phylum Pseudomonadota; class Gammaproteobacteria; order Pseudomonadales; family Pseudomonadaceae; genus Aquipseudomonas. Next base: position 6,309 of record NZ_JBBNAH010000684.1, on the reverse strand, counting down.
CGGTGCGGCCCAGGTAGTCAGCAATGCTGCCCAGCGGCAGGCTGCCCATATACGGCGCGCTGAGCAGCAGACGGTCAACCACACGCTCGCTGTCTTCATAGCTGCCATTGCCGTTGCGGTCGGCGTACAGGCCCAAGCTCACCGAACCCACGCGCACGTTATCGGTCACTTCCAACTGGTACGGCAGGTTGCGTTTCTCGGCCACGCTGGCGCCGGTGGCCAACGGCAGTTTCACCGTCAGCTGTGGCGCTTTGTCGTCTTTGAGCACACGCACTTTCACCGGCTGCGCGGTGCCGACGCTGCGGCCCTTGCCATCGGCGCGGCGCTCTTGGGTGGTGGCGGTCAGGTTAAGGTCGGTACCGGCCTGGCCGTAGGGCACTTCCACCAGGAATTCATAGGGGAAGACCATATCGGTGAGGCTGCGGTCGCCGCCTTTATAGCCGGCGATATTCAGCACCACGCGGTCGACGCCAACGTCATCGACGGCGTTGACTTCCACCAGCAGCAATTGGCCTTCGGTGGTTTCGCTGTTGTCCTTAGGTGTGCCGATGGCCACGCTGGGCAGTTGGTCGCGGATGATTTCCACGTCCAGGCTTTCTTCGGCGCGGTGGGCGTCCAGGTCGTTGTGGGCGACGCCGTAGGTGTCGACCGCTTCAATGGCCAAGTGGATGCGGTTGGCTGCCGGGTTGGCGCTATCAAACGCCGGCACCGGCACCATAAAGTTGTACGGCGAGGTACGCAGGCGCTGGATATACGGGGTTTGCCCGTTGCCGTATGTGGCGATGATATTGACGTACTCGATGCCGACGTCATCGAAAGCTTTGACGTTGACGTACAGCGGGTTGCCTTCCACCACCTTGGCGCCCGGCACCGGCTCGGCGACGTCCAGGGTTGGGCGCTCATCCGGGTGCACCGGGTAACCGATTTCCCACGCCTGGCTATTGGCCGCGTCGAAGGCTTCCACTTTGACCAGCACATCCACACGCCGCACATCAGACGTGCTTAAACCAAAGCCCTGCAGAATGGTGGCCAAGCGCTCAACGTGAAGCAGTTGGTTGTATTCCGGGGTGTCGATGTTGAGGGTGGTCACCGGCTCGTAGTCATCGGCCGGAATGCCGTCGATGCTGCGCACCAGGGTGAAGTTCTGCTTCACGTAGCTGCCGTCGTTTTTCAGCACGCCGTAGGCGCGCGACAGGGTCAGGCGGTTGACCTTAACGTTGTCGTAGGCCTGGAAGGCGACGGTGAAATCGCTGTCTTCCGGCGCACCGAAACCGATTACCGGACGCTTGATCGCCGCTTCCGGTTTGATCAGGTCGGCCATCACCTTGATCTGCCGATCAAACAGGCCCACGGCGCCGTCGGAGTCTTCGATTTGCGCGGTGAGTTTCAGGGTTTCGTTGTGGCGGATCAGACCCTGCGGTACTTCCAACACAAAGGTGCGTTGCAAGGCGTACGGGCTATTACGACGGCCGAAGTCATCAGCGATGCCAGCGTCATAGTTGGCGTGCAGGCTGTCGTGGATGCTGGCAAAGGCGGCATCAATTACTTGCTCGCCACCCGCGGCGCCCGTACCGGACGACAGCACCGGCAACGGCACGCCATTGGCGAATACTTTCAGGCGCGAATCAGTAAGCAGACGGTCATCGGCGGCGATCAGGCCAACGCGAATGCGGAAGGTGCCGGCGACAATTTCCTGGTCTTCGGCCGGCGCGGTAATACGCACTTCCGGCACCACGTTGGTCAACGGGTGAACCAGGAACGTACGCTCGCTGAGGTTGCCGTAGGTGTCGGTCAACTCCAGGCGGTATTCGGTGGGTTCGGTCTGGTCAAACAGCACTTCGGTTTTGTCTTCGGCCACCAGCGGCGGTGCCACCGGGCAGTTGACCTGGAAGCCGCGCTCGTAAATCACTGCCGCCACGCTGCCGTCGCGCTTCAAGCGCAGGATGCGGTAGCTGGCCAAGCCGGCGTCATCACGCAGGGTGGTGTCGAGGCGGAAACGCTCGTTGATACGCACCCAGAACTCGCCATAGTTGATGCGCGCCGGGTCAGTCAGGGCTTTTTCGTAGTGGCCGTTGACCCAGTAGGTATTGAAGCCGGCAAAGGTCAGCTGCGGTTTTTCGTTGGCTTGCAGCGGATACACCAGGCTGTGCTCGCTGCTGCGGCCGCTGAAGTCCTCGGCGATCAGGGTCAGTTCCAGCTCACCGCTGGTGAAACCCTTCGGCACGCTATACGGCACTTGCCAGCTGGTCTGGCCGTAGCTAACGCCCAGGTCGTGCACCACGCGGCTGCGGTTTTCCAGCACGCGCAAGCTTTTCAGCGCCAGGCTGTCGTCGCTGAAACCCAGTTTGAGATCGAGCTGCTGCATGGGGATGGCCACGCTGCCAGCCACCGGGCTGATCAGCCGGGCAGTCGGTGCCTGGCCATCGAGGGCCAATGGTTGTTGCAGCAAAGCGCTAAGGGTTTGCTCGCCGCGCTCATGGGCGAAGCGGTCGCTGGCGTGGCCCAGCAAGGTGACGCTGGTGCCTTGGGCTTCTACCGGAATCGGCATCAAGCTGGCGAAGTTCTGTTCGTTTTTGCCCTGCGAACCGCTGCTGCCCAGTTGCAAGAAGGCGGTTTGCGCGGCGCTGTCGAGGCCATCTTGCAGCAGCACGCTCAGGGCATAACGGCCTGGCGCGCGGCTGCCGCTGGCCAGGGTGACATCGGCGGCGGCCGACTCCTGCAAGGTGAATTGCAACTCGCGGATAAACGCTGGCGCGCCGCTGCGTGGTCGCAGTACCAGGCGCGTGGTGTCGTTATTGGCCAGCGCAGCAAAATCGATGAGACCATTGAGCGCCTGCACTTCACGCAGCGCCGGGCGCACTTGGCAGAGGTTGCGCGAGAAGGTTTCCAGCTCCCAGACGCTGGTGGTGGTGCCGACTTTCAAGGTGCGCGGCGGGTTGGATTCTTCACCGCCCTGTAACGTCATGCGGCCGTTGGCGATGCTCAGGAACGGCTTGTCGTTGTAGAGCAGCGCGCCCTGCCAGCCAGCGGCTTCCGGGTAGGCAAAGGCAATCTGCACCAGGTTGCGTTGCTTATCGCGCAGGGTCAGGCCCTTGGCCGCGCGGCTGCCGGTGAGCTCGCGCAGGGAGCTAAGCAGCAGCAGGTGTTCAACGGTGCTGTTGTCATAGTCATCGGTAACGTTGAGGCTACCGCGCAGGGGCTGACCGCGTTCTTGCTGGGCCGACGGCGAGGCATCACGCCAGGCCAGTTTTGGCGGCTGGTCGGGCTGAATCAGGATACGGCGGGTTTGCAGGCTTTGATTGCCGAGCAGGTCGGTGGCCGTGACGGTCAGCGTCAGTGCAATCGGCTCGCCTTGTGGGCGATAGCGCTCGATATCGATCAGTTTTTGCAGGCCACTGGCCGGCACATTGACGTCGGTTTCGCTCAGGCCAGTGGCCTGGGCCAGCACTTCGTTGCGGCCTTGGTCATCAAGCAAACGCACTTCATAGGAAGCAACGGCGGTGTCGTCTTTGAGGTTGACCTGCAGTTGGGTTTCCTGACGGTCGAACAGGCGCTCACCCGGTTGCTGAATATTGATTTGCGGACCGGTTTCGTCACCCAGCACTTTGACGTTGATTGGCGGCGAGCGGGTTTCGTTAACGCCGCGGTCACGGGCACGCAGCACCAGTTGCAGGACCTTGCCGCTGTAGCGCTTGGTCAGTTCCGGGGTCAGGCGCAAGCGAGCTTCAAAGTCGGCATAGAAACGCTGACCAACCAGCACCGCACCCAGGGTGCCGGGGTTCGGTACTTTGACGGTTTCTACCCGGTCCATGCGGCTGAACAGGGTCCAGGCGACGGCGTGTTCTTCTTTGCTGACCGGGTCGATAAATACGGCGTCAATGGCGTCGACAAACTGGTTATCGCCGGCGCTGCCTTGCAGTTCAAAACTGGCACCTGGCTCCAGGCTGAAGTCGCCGGCCGGTTTGTTCAGTTGCAGGGTGGGCGCTTCGGTGTCGTCGATGATGTCCAGCTCGAACGAGGCTTCGCTGACCTGCCCGGCGCTGTCGGTGGCGCGCGCGCCCATCAGGGTGTCAGCGCCGGCTTTGTTCGGTACGCGCAGGGCGGCGCCGATATAGCCGCCCGCGCCTTTATCCAGCTCAGCGCCGGTGACGGTTTTAAGGATCTGCGTTTGCCCGCCGCTGCGCTGGAAGAACTCCAGCTTGACCACTTTGCGGTCGTCGGTGGCCAACACTTGTGCGGTAAAGGCTTCGCCTTCGTACAAGCGCGCGCCTGGGGCCGGGGCACGCACGCTGACCACTGGCGGCAGGTCTTTGCTCAGCGGGAAGCGCCACAGGGTCGGCTCGGCTTCGTTGTTGTACTGGTCTTTACCTTGCAGCTGAATCACCAGTTCCTCGCCTTCGCTCGGTACGGTGAGTTCAAACTGGTCATCAAAGCTGGCGGCTTGCTGTTCGGCCGTCAGGGTGCGGCTGTGCAGCACGGTGCTGCCACTCAGGGCACGCAGGCTGACCAGTTTGGTGTCGTCGACGCCGCGCAGTTTCACCGTGACCTTGTTGCCGGCATACAGCGGCGCGCCCTGAATCGGCGAAGTAACGGCCAAGCGTGGGCCCAGGGTGTCGGCCAAGACTTTTACCGTCAGCTCCTTAGTGTTGCCGGTCTGACCGCCATCGTCCACGGCCGCCACTTTCAACAGCAGATCGCGCGGCTGGTTGCCCAGGTTCAGCGGTTTGAGGTCGATATTCAGGCGGTTAACAGTGTCCGGGCCGGGGGTCAGGCCGCCCGCTTGGTCAATGCGTTTTTGCCACAGCGGCGCGTTGCCGCCGACGGCCCACAGGCTGGCTTCCAAGGCATGTACGGCGCGGTCGTCGCGGGCCACGACATCGACATCCAGGCTGTCTTGGCTGTAGACGCTGCCACGGGTTGGATTGAGGGCGCGCACTTCCGGTTTGCTGTCATCGGCCACGCCGATCAGCACTTGCAGTTCGCTGTCATTGCCGGTGGCGTCGGTAGCCACGGCGCGAATCGGGTAACGGTCGTAACGCACGCCGTCGAGGTTTTTGAATTTGGGCGCCGACACCACTTTGAGCGCCGAATACGCCTTGAGCGCACCCGGAATCTGCTGCACGGTGAGGTCGCCATCGACACTGCTCAGGCGGTCGTTCAGGTTACCGGTCAGGCGATAGCCAACCCCGGCATCCTTGACCACACCGTAGAGCTCCAGACGCTCAACGCCGACGTTGTCGTAGCCGGTGAGTTTCAGCACAAAAGTGCTGTCTTCCACCACCGGCGCCAGGTCGTCACCAGCATCACTGACGCTGATGGCCGGCGAGGCCAGGTTGAGTACCGGATCGTCTTCGTCTTTACCCAACGTTACGTTGACGGCCGGGCTGCGCGCGGTCTGGTTTGCCGTGTCGGTGGCGACCACATGCAGCACCAGTGGGGTTTCGTTTTCCACACCGGGCGGCGCCTGGTACACGGTGCTGAACGGTGCGCGCAGGTCGCTGCCGATCAGTTTGTCGTTCACATAGAAATCGACTTGGCGCAGGCCCAGGTCGTCGGTGGCGTTGGCGCGAAATTCCACCGGTTGGCCGGAAACCAGATGGCTGCCTTCCACCGGGAAGCTCAACGATACCGTCGGCGCCTGGTCGCCCTTGACCGGAATCAGCAGCGGCTCGGAGAGGTTGCTTTGCTGGTGCAGGTCCACCGCCTGGGCGCGCAATTCCAGGGTGCGGCCCAGCCAATCGGCTTTGATCGGCAACTGGAAGGTATGGCTGGTGCTGCGTAGGCCAAAGGCATTGCCGTCGTAGTTATCCACTACATGGCGGTAGGAGCCGACTTCTTCGCCATTCACTTGCAAGAAAATATCGGTGCCGCCGTCCAGGGTGTCGTCGCTGACCTCAACGGTGACCGCCAGGGTTTGCCCAACGGTAGCGATACCGCCGACCGCTGGCTGGGTAATGCGCGCGATCGGCTTCTGGTTTTCCAATACACGCAACAGGCGCGCCGGGGCATCGGTGACGCCGCCATTGGAAGCATGTACGCGAGCGGACAGGCCGAGGCTGGTTTCACGCACGGAAATTTCCGGCACCTGCAGGGTGGCCTGCCAAATCTCAAACAGCTCTTTCTTGTTCGGGTCGCTTGCCACTGGCCGCTGTTCAAACGCCGGGAACGAGGTTTCGCCGACTTTGCGACCGTCGAAGAAGTACTCCACCAGGCTGATGCCGCTCTGGTATTCCACATCCGGGAGAATGCCAAGGTTGACCGCAATCACCGCACGCAGCGGGCTGTTCTCGATCACGCGCTGGGCATCGA
>NZ_JBBNAH010000683.1:0-19293 GCF_037994325.1 Pseudomonas sp. | reverse complement strand
GGCCGGGCGACTGATCTTGGCAAACACCTGCTCGGCGTCGGCCAGGCCCGGCACCATTTTCGGGTGTACGAATGAGGACACCTCAATGGCCGGCAGTCCGGCGGCAATCAGCCGGTCCACCAACTCCACCTTCTGCTCGGTACTGGCCGGCTGAAATTGAAAGGTAAGGCGCGGCGACACATCACGGATATGCACCTGGCTCATCTCACAGTTCCTTTTTCACACGCACCAGGAATGGCTCCAGCGACGGCTCCCACAAGCCATCAACACCACCGGTAATCAGGAAGGCATCGACGCCCAGGGCGCGGTATTTCTTCAACGCTGCCAGTACCCGGTCCGGGGTGCCGACCAGGGCTGCCGAGTTGGCGAAACCGCCAAGCAGTTTGACCAGGCCGGTCCAGAAGCAGTCGTCGTGTACTTCTTCATCGGCGGTGGCCATCTGGCGCAGCTTGCCTACCGACTGGTCGGTGGTGGCCGAACGGGCAAAACGATTGGTGCCTTGGGCCTTGAGGATGGTGTCTTCGGCAGCGCGAGCCAGCTCCCAGGCTTGCTCGTCGGTGTCGGCAATGAACAGGCGCAGGCTCAGGGAGAATTCCGGACGGCGACCATACGCAGCAGCGGCCTGGGTAACGCGTTCGATGCGCTCCTGGGTGCCAGCCAGCGGCTCGCCCCAGAGCATATAGGTGTCGGCGTGTTCGGCGCCGAACGCCACCGCTTCGTCGCTGTCGCCGCCCATGAATACCGGAACATGCCCGGCCTGTGGCTTCATCAGCTGGCGCACGCCTTCGGCCTTGTAAAACGGGCCTTCGTAGTCGAACGACGCTGGTTCACTCCAGGCGCGCTTCATCAGGGCTACATAGTCGCTGGCGCGTTCGTAACGGGTTTGCTTGTCGGCGTAATCGCCTTCGCGATGCACATCCTTGGGCGAGGAGCCGGTGACGAAGTTGATCGCCAGACGGCCGCTGCCAGCGAGAAAATCCATGGTACCGAACACCCGAGCTGCCGCCGCGGGGTGCATCACACCTGGGCGGTGGGCGACGATCAGCTTGACCTTCTTGGTCAGGGAAAACAGATAGGACGAGGTGATGAAATTGTGTGGCCACAGGGAGGAATAACCGCACAAGACATAATCGATCACTTGCGAGCTGTCCCACTTCTGCGCCTGTTGCGCAAGGGTGGCGACGCCAGGCATACCGGGGGCGAAGGGACTGTCCACTGTAAAAATCTTGACCATAAATGCCTCTGCAGCTGTGTCGGTTTTTATTCAGTGAGGCGCTTTCGGCGGCCTCATCTTCTGCCGTCCGTGGGAGCAGCATGTGAGCAGGACTATAAGAACCGCCCTCTCCCCCAACTAGGACCGACAGCGACGCCAAGGGGACATTCGACGACAATCACTCTGTCGACTTTTCGTGGGAGCCAGCTGGCTCCTACAGGTGCTGTCGTTTAAGCCAAAAAAAACCGATGGCGAACCATCGGTTGGCGGCAACTGCCGGGGGATGAAACAAGTGGGCAAACTGGCTACACGCAACCCTGCATTTATCTGCCAAAGCGTCGACTCAGAGCGAAGCAATCTTGATCAAGGCGTTATGCACGGCATCGTCGACGACGATTTCATCGGCGGCCAGGCGCTTGGCACGCTCGGCAGCGGAGCGTTCGAACGGCACGCGCACCGGCAGGTTGGGGTCCAGCGGCCGAGTGGCACGCAGGCTGTCGGCGTAGGCGGCCACGCGCTGCTTGTAGTCGTCCAGGTCGCTGAGCAGATTCGGGTCGATCACCAGCAGGAAGAAGCCGCAATCGCGCAACCCATCAGGCGCTGCTGCCGCCCCGGTGAGCATGCCCAGCAGTTGCACTACCAGCGCCAACCCGGAACCTTTGTGCCCGCCCCAACCGGTAAACGCACCGCCCAATGCCGCCGCCGGGTCGGTGGTGGGTTGCCCCTGGCTGTCGTAGGCGCGGCCTTCTGCCAGCGGCTGCTCCAGGCGCATCGCCAGCAGTACTTCGGCAAGCATGATGCTGGAGGTGCCGATGTCCCAGATGATCGGCGTATCGAGCGCAGGGAAACCAAAGGCAATCGGGTTGGTGCCGAAGCGTTTTTCCGTGCCACCGGCAGGCGCGACGATATGCCCGCCGCTGCCGGCGATCAGGCCGACGAACCCGGCCCGGGTCACCTGCTCCAGGTAGTAGGAAAACATACCGGTGTACCAAGTCTCGTTGGCGCCCACCACAGCGATGCCGCTGGCCTTGGCTTTGGCGATGGCCATGTCGGTGGCCTGCTGCGCCACCAGATAACCCACCTGGTCGCCGCCATCGATGGAAGCCGACACCGGCGATTCGCGGCGCACCTTGATGGGCCGCTTCGGCTCGGTGGCGGACTTGATCCGCTCGATCACGGACAGGGCGCGCGGCAAGCCGCCATAGGACAAACCACGCAGCTCGCAATCGATCAGGTGATCACCAATCACGGCCGCTTCGGCAGCGCTATGGCCTACCGCTTCCATCGCGGCCTGCACCAGGGCACGGGCCTGGGCTACAGATAGTTTCATGTGGGTTCTCCAAACAGATAAAAACGCTGCCGCCGCGCACGATGACGCGACAGCAGCAAAACGGGTCTAACGAACGCCAGCGTTGCGCAGCGCGGTCGGGGTGAAGTCGTTAGCGGACACCTTGACGCCGATCTGGGTGGTGGCCTTTTCTTCGTTGTTCATGCCGATGGCGATATAGCGCCCAGCCACCACGTCATACAGCGCTTCCAAGGCATAGCCCGGCACTTGCTTGTCGTATTGCAGGAATGATTGCGCCTCGCCGACGCGCCACAACTGGCCACGGCCGTCGTACAGCTCGGATTCGGCGATCTGCCAGGTGTCTTCGTCCAGGTAGAAACGGCGCTTGGCGTAGATGTTGCGCTCGCCCGGCTTGAGGGTGGCTTCCACTTCCCACACCCGATGCAGTTCATAGCGCGTCAGGGACTGGTTGATATGCCCGGCCTTGAGAATGTCGGCGTATTTCACCTCGGGCGAGGCCAGGTGGAAGTTGTTGTACGGAATGTAGAGCTCGCGCTTGCCGATCAGCTTCCAGTCGTAGCGGTCCGGTGCGCCGTTGAACATATCTAGGTTGTCGGAGGTACGCAGGCCATCGGCAGCGGTGCCCGGACCGTCATAGGAAATCTGCGGCGCCCGGCGTACCCGGCGCTGGCCGGCGTTATAGACCCAAGCCATACGCGGTTCGGTCACCTGATTGATGGTCTCGTGCACCAGCGACACATTGCCGGCCAGGCGCGCCGGGGCGGTTACCCGCTGCTTGTAGAAGAAGAGGATATTGGCGGCTTTGTCGGGCTCCAGATCCGGCAAGGCATCGGGCATTGCCACCTCGTCTTCGAAGTTGACCAGCGCATAGCTGCCATCGGTTTGCGGCGCAGCTTGGACGATGCTGCGCTTGAGGCTACCACCGCGATAACGGGTGATGTGGTTCCAGATCACTTCCAGACCGTTCTGCGGGATGGGGAAGGCGTAATAGCGGCTGTCAGCGAAGTTGTTCAGACCGCTACCGCCTTCGACCAGGGTGGTTTTCAGCGCGCTGATCTTCGCCGCGTCATAGATTTTTTGCGGCAACGCCGCGCTGCGCCGGGTGGGGTATACCGGCAGCAGGTAGGTGTCCGGGTAACGGGCAAACAGGGCCAGTTGGCCGGGAGTCAGTTTGTCTTTGTAAGTCGCAAGGTTTTTCGCGGTGATGGTGAACAACGGCTTGTCGTTGGCGTAGGGGTTGCCGACAAACCCGCCGTCCAGCAGTGGCGCCGCGCTGGTACTCAGACCGCCCGTCCACTCGGGAATGCTGCCATCGGCATTACCGGCTTTTTCCGCGCCTACAGGTGTCAGCGTGCTGCCGAGCTTGGCCGCCTCACTGGGAGAAACAGCGGCCTGGGTACTCAAGGCCAACAGGGAAACACTCAAGGCGCCGAGCCATTTTATTGTTGTGTGCATGGGTTGTTCCTCATTTACGGATGCGCCGCCGACCAAGCCGTCCATGGCCTGGCGCAACGGTTCAAGGAGCGTTGCTTAGAAGTTCAGGCCGACGCTGAGCGCCAGGAAATCGCGGTCGGTCAGCGAGTTGTATTCGCCGCCGAAGTAGTCGGTGTACGCCAGGCTCGCGGTGTAGGTGTTTTTGTAGTCGGCATCGACACCGACGCTGATGGCCTTGGCTTCTTCGTTGAACAAGCCGTTGGGGCCGTAGCCGTCGACGTCATGCGACCACGACACGTTCGGCCGCAGGTTCACGCCAGCAAAGACGTTGTTGTAGTCCCAGATCGCGCGCACGCGATAACCCCAGGCGTCGCGGGTAACAAAGCCTTCATTGCCGTAGGCGGCGTTCTGCACCGGGTCATCGGGCGTACCGAACACCACGTCGCGGCCGTAACGCAGCTCATGGGTGCTTTCTAGGCCGCCGACATGCACGTACCCCACCTCGCCCACCAGGGTCAGGCGTTCGGCGCCCATCACCTGATCGAAGAAGTGCGTGAAGGTGGTTTGCAGCTGGGCGATTTCCTTGCGGTTGTAGCCCTTGTTGTAAGCACCCTCGCTGGAGGCGATGGGCGAGGCCAGCCCGCCGGCCAGCGGATTGAGCAGCGCACGCGCGGTATCGACGTTGTTCAACTGCACTGGCGCATTGGGCCGGTAGCTGAATTCGCCAGACCATGCCGTACCGGTGGGCAAAGTGGTGGAGAAGCTCAAGCCATACAATTTGATGTCTTCGGGGTACTCGAAGAAATACTGGCCATTGCCCAATGCCGCGCTTTGCATCAGGCCACTGGTGAGCGCTGCCAGCTGGGCACGAATGGTCGCCGGTACTGCCGGGTTGCCCAGGCAGTTGGCCGGTAACCCCTGGCTGCCACAGACCCCCGCCGCCACCGCGCCGGTTTTGCCCACCAGGCCCGAGGCGGTCTGCGTCGACACAAACGGCGTTCGGCTGTGGTAGTTCATGGCGTACAGACCGTAATCGACGTTTTCAGTCTGCAGGCGCAGGGCAATGCCGTATTGCCCCGAATCGCGTGCATCACGGTCGCCACCTCGGGGAATGGCAACGCCCTCACCATTGACGTCAAAGCCAATGCCGTTGGCCGCTGCAATCGGCTCCAGCGGGGCAATGGCAGGGCTGCCCACGCGGTTATTCAGGTCGCAGCCATCGGCTACCACGTCGCTTGAGGCAAAGAAGGTGCCGCAGTTATCGGTAACGGTCTGGTCCCACTCAAGCTGGTAGAAACCTTCGACGCTGAGGTTGTCGCTGACCGCTTGCGACAGGTAGAGCATGTTCACCGGGATCAGGCCTTCCTTGATCTCGGCGCCAGGGCGACGAAACGCCGAGACGTCGACCGGGTTGATGCTGTTGATCGAGTTACCGATAAAGGTGCTTTCGCCCCAACTCACCACCTGTTTGCCCAGGCGCACGTTGCCCGGCAGATCACCAATGGCGTAGTTGTGGTAGACGAAAGCGTCGAGAACCTGCGCGCCAGATGACTTCGCGCCTTCCTTGCGGTTGTGCTCGTCGATGGGCTTGAACTGGGTGTCTTCATCCTTGAGTTCGAAGTCGTACCAGTACTTGCCGCGTACGAACACGCCACTGTCGCCGTACTTCAATTCAAGGTCGTGAATGCCCTTGAAAATCTTCGAGAAGGTTTTGCCGCGCTGGTATTTCAGGCGGCCGTCGTCACCCGTGGCGGAAAAGCCACGGCCGCCGTTGTTGATCCCAACCAGGTCCTGGTCGATCTTGTCGGTGCCCCAGCTGGCACCGACCGAAAGCGAAGAGTCCAGCTGCCCCTCGATCTCGCCAATGTTGAAGTTCACCGCATGTGCGTGGGCGCTGAAGCCCAACGCAACTGCCATGGCCAATGTGCTCGGTGGAAAAAATCCGGGCCGTTTTGTTGTTGTCATTCGGCACTCCTGGTTCGCAAAAACGCATGCAAGGCACGCCTGCTCGACGCCCAACGCAGGGGCGAGGCAGAACGTGGGGGGACGATAGAGGCCGGGCAAAAGTGCCACTAGGACAGATGGCGACGCGCAGGGTACTTTGGACGACAGGGGCTGATCTGGATCAAACCTGAGGGAAACGCCGGCTCAGGCGGCAGGCCAGGACAACGCCGGGCAAACGCGGCGTTCGGTCAGCCTGCCGGCGACTCAAGTGCTCAGCTGGGAATCGGCGCGTCCGGCGCTTGCCGATAGGCGCTGGGCGATTGCCCGGCCCAGCGGCCAAAGGCACGGGTGAAGGCGCGTCGCTCGGAGAACCCCAGGCGCTCGCTGATCACTTCCAGGTCGAGGTTGGTTTCGCGCAACAGCAAGCACGCCAGGCGATAGCGCAGGAGGCCCTGCAGATCAGCAAAGTTTTGCTGCTCCTCCTGCAGACGCCGTTGCAGCGTGCGCACATGGATGCCCAGCACGGCGGCACTTTCTTCTATGCCCTGGCTGAGCAATATCGGTTTGTCGAGAAACAGCCGCTCCAGTTGCCCGGCCAGGCCGCTGCGCAGCGCCAACTGCGACATGCGCTGGGCAATGCGCGCCTCCGCCTGGCGATTGAGCTGGGGAAAGGCGCCATGCAGCGGCCGGTCCAGCAACTCGCGACGCAACACCAACGCATCCACTGCCTGGCTGAACAGGATTTCGCAGGCAAAAAAACGCCGATAGGCCTCGACATGAGGCGGCGGCGCGTGGCGAACCATTACCCGCTCCACCTGATTGGGGCCGAGCAGGGAATGGGTCAGGCGAAATACCGAGGCCAGCCAGGCTTCGGTGAAGTACATGGTCGGGCCGGGCGTATTGCTGCTGCGGCCCATATGGATCTGCAGCTGCGCGTAGTCGTCCGCTTCGTGGAGGCTGACGCGCAGGGCCTGGCTCATCAACTCGCGCACCCAATCAAACACCCGCATGGTGTCGCGCAAGCTGGAGCCGGTAGCGATAAACGTCTCGATCTCGGGCACCGAATCGAACGAAAACGCCTCGCCGAACATGAAGGGGAAATGCTCGCCCTGAGCACGCTGCACACACGCCTCAATCAGACGACGCGACTGTTCCAGGGTAATGGTGACCTGACTGGCCGGGTTGTTACCCAGCTCGATACCTACCTCGTTCAACACAGTGTTGATGGAAAAACCGCAACGGGCGGCGGCCTTGATCCAACTGGGCAGCGGAACGAATGAAACCAGCGCCTTCAGCGACACGGGCGCGGCCGCCAGCGTAGGAGTTTTCTTAGAATTTGTAGGCATGCGCCCATAGTAAAAGAGCTCCGACGGATAGGCAAAAAGCGGCCCTCAACGCCATCTGCGTACAGCAGGGCAAGGGCGGACACCCGCTATAACGCGGTCTTTACCTTGGTTGCCTGCCAGAACGCCACGGTCTGTTCGATGACAATAGGCAGCGGCGTCGCCACCAGCCCGGTCAGGCTGCTGAAGTGCGCCCCACTCGCCTCCCACGGCATATTGAACTGGTACAGCATTTCTTCGCGGGCCTTGATCACCGGGTTGAACCAGCCCAGCACCTTCAATACCAGCGCCGGCACGGCGACCGCTTTGCGTAGTGCGTTTGCCGGCAGCATGCCCTGGCGCTCCAGTTCGGCAAACAACAGACGTGCCAGTTCGAACGCCGGCAGGTGCGTGGCATGCGGCAAGATCCAGGGGCGGTTGAGCAATTCGCTGCGGGCCGTCACCGCGAGCAGCGCCATTGCTCGGCCAAAATCCGGCCCATACGCCCAGGCGTGCGGCAGGCTCGGGTTGCCCACAAAACGCACCGGCTTGTTGGCCAGCACCGGCCCGATAAACCAATCGCCAAACACGCTTTGCCCGCCAGCGCCGGGCCCAAAGTACTGCGAGCCCTGCACCGTGATCCACACCAGGCTATGTTCGCGTTGCGCACGGCGCATCAAATCGAGCATGTCTTTGCGCAGTTGGCCTTTTCTACTCGGCGGTATTTCCGCCTGCGCCTCCGTCAGTGGGCCATTGACCGGCGCGGCGTAGGCGTAGAGGTTATCCGCGCAGATCAGCCGGGCCTTGTGAGCCAATGCCGCGTCGATGGCATTGCGCTGAATGACGGGCAGTTTGCTCAGCCATTCGTGGTAATCGGGAATGGCGCTGTGCACGATCGCGCTGGCGCCCTGGGTGAACGTCAGCACGCTGGCCGCCTCCATCGCATCGAAGGCATGCCAGCTGAGGCGCCCCTGCTCGAACGCCGCCTGTACGGCCGGCGGCACCCAGGCCGGCGCCTGACCACGGGTGTTACCCATGCGGATATGCAGGTGCTGCAAGGTGTCGTCGCCGGCGAGCGCGGCGGCAGTCCACAAGCCCAGGGGGCCTGTGCCCATCAGGGCAATAACGGGGGAGTTCATCGGCGTGGTCCATGGGGAAAGATGGACGCCATGATATTGAAGGCTTGCCAAGCGATAAATCGACGCCGAGCATAGTCTGCCGAAACCCAGGGTTTCGAATCACCCCCTGCCCTCGTATTTAACTGGAGCCGTTATGGACCGCCTGCAAAGCATGGCCGTTTTCGTCAAAGCTGCTGACTTGGGGTCATTTGCCGCCGCAGGGGCAGCGCTGGACATGTCCGCGCAAATGGTCGGTAAACACGTCAATGACATCGAAAAGCGGCTGGGCACCCGCTTGCTGAACCGCACCACACGCCGCCAGAGCCTGACCGAACTGGGGCGTCAGTATTACGAGCGCTGCAAGAGCGTATTGGCAGAAGTAGAGGCCGCCGACGCGATTGCCCACACACAGCACAGCGCCCCGCGCGGCCGTCTGCGCATCAATGCGCCGGTAACCTTTGGCACGTACTGCCTGATGCCGGTGATTGCCGACTACCTCAATGCCTATCCCGAGGTGCAGATCGATCTGACCCTCAGCGACCGCGTCGTGGACCTGATCGACGAAGGCTACGAAGCCGTGATTCGTATCGGCGAGCTGGCTGACTCCAGCCTGCTATCGCGTCGCCTCAAGCCCTATCGCCTGATCGCCTGTGCAGCACCGCAGTACCTCCAGCGCCGCGGTACCCCGACCACGCCCACCGAGTTGGCCGACCACGATTGCCTGGGGTTCACCTATGCAGCTCGCCCACCGGCCAGAGAGTGGCCATTCATGGCCGGGGATATTCTGCACCTGGCGCAGGTGCGCAACCGCTTTCAAGTCAACGACAGCCGCGCCCAACTGGCGGCCGCCCGCGAAGGTATCGGCATCATCATGGGCGCGGAGATGATGCTGACCGAGGATATTCAAAGCGGACGGCTGATACGCCTGCTACCAGACTTCGACGCACCCGCCCTGCCCGTGCACCTTCTGATTCCGGGCGATCGACGCGTGCTGCCCAAATTGCGCAGTTTCGTCGACCAGGTCGTGGAGCAACTGGGGGGTGAATAAGGCCCCGAAGACCGTCGAGCTTTTGCGCGATAGATAGCGAGCGTTGACACGATGGAAGGCCCGCTTTTGGCCGGAAGCGGCCCGTCGTGACCGGCAGCAAACGGCCAGAAGCGGACGTATCACGAGCTGATGGCAATGCCGGCTTTTCAAGTTTACTGACTTGCACCTTTCACCAATTCCACCAATTCCACCAATTCCACCAATTCCACCAATTCTACCAACTCAGCATTGCCACCGGACGCGGCGAGATCCACAAGGCTGTAGCCCATTACCGAGTAATTAGGTTTCGCGGATGATAAAAGAACGGTCACTCTGACTGACGCGCAGTCCCCACTCAGTTCGTTAGCGCTGCGACGGCGCGTAGGGCGTAAAGAAATCCGCCCCCAGCCACTGCACGTTGCTCTCTGCCACCGGCGAGCGCTCGGGCCTGTAGCTGCTGGCCTGTTTGGGATCACCATGGCCGTCGTAAACGGCCACCAGCGGATAGGGGTAAACCGGACGGGTTCGGCCCTGGTTGGCCGTGTCGAACACCGGCGGCGGCCCCATGGGTGGTTTGCCCTGCCCTGGCGGCGGGCCTTTAACGCCAACCGGCGCGCCAAAGCCGCGAGCGTGTTGCTGATCAGCGCTGGCCTGGGTGGTGGTGATCGCCTGCGGCGCCTGGCCTGCCTCGACCCATGCCAGCATCGGCGTGAGTAAATCCAACTGGCTAGGGCCTTCACCACCAGAACAGTGATACACGCCGGGCAGCAGATACAGGCGTTCGAAACCTTGGCTGCGCGACTCGCCCATTTGCGTCTGCAGCGCCTGGTGGTAGGCAATGGTGTTCAGCGGCGAGATATGCGGATCGGCCCAGCCGTGCCAAAGAATCAGCTTGCCACCCGCCGCCTCGAAGGCAGACAGGTCCGGATTGGTGGCGTCATAGAGCGGGTGCAAGGTGCGCAAACGCTCGAAGGTGCTGGTCGTAAAGGTCAGATCAGCCAGGCTGAAGCTGCTCGCCGGGTTGTGTTCGAACAACACGCCACGTAGCGCTTGCAGGGCGATCATTTGACTCATTACCGGTTGCTCGGCACTGGCCGGTACGAATACGCCGGCCCAGGCCAGTTCGGAACCAGGCTGCGGCCCGCCAACGGTCAAGCGTGCGCCGGTTTTGCTGTCCCGCGGCCCGTCATACAGACGCTGGGCCGCCGCCACTTCGGCCGTGCTGAAACAGCCGGCAGCGGCTTGACCATCGGCGCAGAGCAGCACCTTAGGGTCGAAGTGGCAAGCGCGCGGGTCGGTCAATAGCTGGTCGGTCTGTCCGTCGAGGGCATCGCACTGTTTCAGCACAGCCTGGTGCAACAGCGGCAGACGCGCGGCCAGCAGAATGGCTTTGCCGTCCGGGCCCTGGTTGGCCCGAACTTGCCAAGGATGATAGAGGCCGTTCTGCACCTGAAAGTTGAGCGCTGCGGCGCCGGCAATAATGCCGTTGAAGTCCTGCGGATAACGCTGCGCCTCCATCAGCGCCTCACGTCCGCCGTCGGAGCAGCCGGTGAAATAGGCGTACTGCTGCGGCTGGCCGTAGAACTGCTGGATCAGCTTTTTCGCCGCCACCGCCGTCAGGTGTACGGCGCGGTGGGCGAAGTCGGCGCGTTTTTGCGCATCGTCGCCAAACGTTTCGTCGCCGTCCTGGTGGCCCATATTGGTGGCCGCCATGGCGAATTCGCCGTGGGTCAAAGGCGTGCAACCTTCGGCGGCGCCGACCTCCAGGGATATACGTCCACACAGGCCACCGCAGCCCACTTGCAGGTAGCGCTGGGTCCAGGTCTGGGTGGGCAGCAGCACGGTAAAGCCGATACTCGGCGCCAGAGTGCCTTGCACGGTGCAGACGGCAATGCCGTTGCTCAGGGTGTCACTGGCGCTGCTAATGCGGCTGCCCTGGCCAGCGATATCGCTCAGATCGACACTGGCCAGGCTGGCACACGCGGCCACCGGTTTGACTACAGCGTTTCCCACCCCTGCCCAGGCGCTTGCCGGTCCCAGCAGAACTACGGCCATCACCAACCACGCCATACAACCACGCATAACTATTTCCTTAAAAAAAAGATGGGTACAACTCATCCACCAGTGCCTGCCAGACAAAGGGTTCGCGGTAGGCAATGCCGCGAGCCGCCATGGCCTCCACCAACGCCCGTTGAGTATGGGCGATGGCCTCGCTCATGCTGGGCTGTAGGCCGACATCGGCGACAGTCTTGGCTACTTCATGCATCTCTTCGGCGCGGCGCAGCCCATGTTCAGCCACGCGACTGATCAGATAATGCGGTTGCTGCGCGTCCCAGCCCATGGAAGGAAAGCTGCGGTGCAGGGAATCCAGCACCAGCGCCTCGGCACCATATTGACGGGCCGTACTCAGGCATTCGCTGGTCAAGGCTTCCAGGCCCTTGATCATGATGCTGCGACACATCTTGATCGCCGATGCCACGCCCACTTCGGCAGCTACCACCTTGCTGTCAAAGCCCACGCCAGCCAGTAGCGTCTGCCACTCCAGCGCCCCGCTACCGCCCAACAGAATCGGCGTGGCGATGCGTTTGGGTGGCACGGGCGCCATTACCGCAGCATCCAGATAAGCCACGCCAAAGGCATCGAGGGCCTCGGCGGCGGCCTGTTTGGTCGCCGGCGCTACCGAATTGATGTCCATAAACACCTGGCCGCTGTGCAGATAAGGACCGATATCGCGGGCCACCTGAAAGGCGCTGGCCGCTGTCACGGCGCTGATCACCAACTGTGCGTGGGCCACGGCCGCAGGTGCCGAGTCGAACAGCTGCACATCGGCCTGCCCTGCCCTGGCCAGCAATGTCTCGCGGCGAGCAGGGTCGTGGATGCCATGGTCATAGGCATGCACCACCACACCGCGTGCCACCAGGTCATGGCCGAGAATGCCGCCGGCTTCGCCAAAACCGATCAAGCTGACGCGTTGCAACTTCATAGCGTGGCTCCTGGCGTGGCGCCATTGAAGATCAGGGTCGGCACGCAGACCATGCCGTCGAACAACAAGCGGGCGGTGCGCATCAGCGCGCTGCTGACGATCTCGCCATCGTGCTGGGTAATTTCCACGGTGAACTCGCCAGTGGGGTGTTCCACCGACAGACGCTGCACCTCGCCCGCGCCCAAGCGCGCCACCGAACTGGCGACAGTGCCCGGCAACAGACACGCGGTTGCCGCACTCACCGCACCAAACACGCCGATTGCCGAGTGGCAACGGTGAGGAATAAACGAGCGGGTGTTGAGGCTGCCGCCGTTGCGAGGCGCCGACACCAGACACATCTTCGGCACATTGCGCTGGCTTACGTTGCCAAGGTTCATGCGCGGCCCGGCTTGCAGGCGAATGGACTCCAGCCGCGCCTTCAGCTCGAAATCGGCGTCCAGCTGTTCATGGCTTTCGTAACCGCTGCAGCCCAGATCTTCGGCGCGCAACAGCACCACAGGCATACCGTTGTCGATGCAGGTCACTTCGATGCCGTCGAAGCGCTCAATCAGGTTACCGGTGGGCAGCAGCGCACCGCAGCTGGAGCCGGCCACGTCGTCGAAGGCGATCAGCAAGGGCGCGGCCGTGCCTGGCACGCCGTCGATGCGCGCCTCTCCGCTGTAGCGCACGGCACCGTTCTCGGTGGGTACCTGGGCGACGGCAATCTGCCCGGTGTTCTGCATAAAAATCCGTACCGCGGTGGTAGCGCCGGCCACCATCACCAGGCCGCGTTCAATGGCAAAGGGCCCGACACCGGCGAGGATATTGCCGCAGTTCTGCCCGTAGTCCACCCGCGGCTCATCCACCAGCACCTGGGCAAACAGGTAATCGACATCGGCGTCGGCCCGGGTGGATTGCTGAATGATGGCGACCTTGCTGGTCAGCGAGTCGGCACCGCCAATGCCATCGATCTGGCGTCTATCCGGCGAGCCCATAGCAGCCAGCAGCACCTGATCACGCAGGGCCGGCTCGCTGGGCAGATCGCTGGCAAGAAAGTACGCGCCCTTGGAGGTGCCGCCACGCATCAGCAGACAGGGAATACGGGTCTGGCTCATGGTCAGTGATCCAACTCTTCCAGGCTGTCGACATAGCGCAGCCCCTTTTCTGCCAGGCGTTGGCGCATGTTGTAGATATCCAGTCCAAGTTCGCCGTTGGCCAGACGAAGGCGTTTTTGCTCTTCGAGATCGGCGCGTTTGCGCGTGGCTTCGGCAACCTGCGGCACGTCGTTGTGGCGAACCACCACCACGCCATCATCATCGGCAACCATCACGTCGCCGGGGTTGATCAATTGCCCGCCGCACAACAGCGGCAGGTTCACCGAGCCCAGCACCTCTTTGACTGTGCCCTGGGCATTGATGGCGCTGGACCACACGGCAAACCCCATATCCCGCAGGGTCTGGCTGTCGCGGATGCCAGCGTCGATAACCAGACCACGCACGCCGCGAGCTTTCAGCGAAGTGGCGAGCAGGTCACCGAAGTAACCGTCGGTGCAGGGCGAGCTTGGCGCTACCACCAGAATGTCGCCCGGCTGGCACTGTTCGACGGCGACATGGAACATCCAGTTATCGCCGGGAGCAACCAGCACGGTGACTGCCGAACCGCTGATGCCCACGCCCTGTTGAATCGGCCGCAGTGCGGTGCCCAACAGGCCCTTGCGGCCCTGGGCTTCGTGTACGGTGGCGACGCCATAGCGACCCAGCTGTTCGATCAGGCCGGCATCGGCGCGGGGAATATTGCGCACCACCAGGCCGGTGGCGCCTATCAAACTGTTCATGCCCAAGCCACTCATGCCAGGTTCTCCGTCACACGCGGGAAGATGCTCTGGTAGCCCTCGGCGTACAGGATGTTGCGGGGGGAGGCGATGCCGACATTGCGCTTGGCCTGCACACCACGCTGCAAGGCCACGCGGGTGTAGTACTCCCACAGGTGTTCCTGGCCGGCCATGCACTGGATGGCGGCGTACTTTTTGTCCCACACCTCGGTGATATCCAGCAGCACATCCGGGCGCCATTCGCATTGCTCCGGCTGGTGCGGTTCGAAGCTGTACACCGGTGGTGCGCCAACGATTTTCTCGCCCGGCCGGTAGCCTTCTGCCTGAGCGATGATGCGCGCCTCCTGGGTCAGGTTCATGGCCAGCGGATGGTCGTAATTGTAGGGGTCTTTCAGCGAGTGGCTGAGCACGAACTCCGGCTGCACGCGGCGGAATACATCGGCCAGGCGGAACAGGGTGTCCTTGTCGGCACGCATCGGATAGTCGCCGATATCAAAGAACTCCACCGAGGCACCGAGGATTTCGGCAGCGGCGGAGGCTTCCTGGCGGCGGGCAACTTTGACTTTTTCTTCGCTCATCTCGCCTTTGCGCCACAGCTTGGCGGACTCGCCCCGCTCGCCAAAGGACAGGCAAACGATATGCACGGCGTAGCCCTGCTGGGCGTGCAAGGCAATGGCGCCGCCAGCGCGCCAGACGAAATCGGCTGAATGGGCGCTGACAATCAGCGCGGCTTTTTGCTGTTGTTTTAGGTCAGTCATTGCGCGGAACTCCTGCGGCATTTTTCCCATTCCGGGTTACCGCGAAGAATCTCATCGGGGCGCGCGGGCGAGTAATGCGTTCAGTTGTTGCGGGTATGCTTTTTTCTTATTGCGCGCTGCACCTAAGACGCTCATAGTCGCGCCACCACGAGGTTTGCCGAGGTAGCTAGCGCAATGTCGACGGATGAGTTGATCAACCTGATGCAGGTGCGGGCCTTTGTTCGCGTGGCGGAACTGGGCAGTGTGTCGAAGGCATCCGAGGCGCTGTTTCGCGCGCAATCGGTGGTCACCCGGGCGATATCGGAACTGGAAGCGCGCTTCAATGTGCCGCTGTTCGAACGCCATGCCAACGGGATGCGCCTGACCAATTACGGTGAACGGGTCTTGCCCCGCGCCCTGCGGGTGCTGAATGAGCTGGCCAGCGTGCCCGCGCTGCTGGGCACCAGCAAAGTAGAGCCGCTGTACCTGTTCCAGACCCGCCGCCTGCAGGTGTTCGTGAAACTCTGCGAAACCCGCCATATGCAAACCGTGGCCAGCCATTTCGGCCTGAGCCAGCCGGCCATCAGCTCGGCGCTGAAAGTACTCGAAGGCGGCTGCGCCGTGCCGCTGTTCGAGCGTACGCCGCGTGGCCTGCAACCCACCCGGGCGAGCCAGGAAATGGTCTTCCCGATCCGGCGCGCGCTGAATGAGTTGCGCCATATGGAGACCGATCTCAGCGCCATGCGCGGCGCCCTCAAAGGCGTGGTGCATGTCGGCGCCCTGCCCCTGGGCCGCACCAGCATTCTGCCGGAAGCCATAGTGCGGCTGACCCTGCAACACCCCGGCATCCAGGTAATCACCAACGAAAGTCCGTTCGACTTGCTGGCCACCGAACTGCGTACCGGCGATATCGATTTCGTGTTTGGCGCGCTGCGTTCGGCCACCTACGCCAGCGACCTCACCGGCGAGCCACTGCTCACTGAAGACATGGTAGTACTGGCCCGCCACGACCATCCGCTGCGCGGCGTCGCGCTGGGCCGCGAGGAGCTGACCAACGCCCGCTGGGTGCTGCCCCGCGCCGGTTCGCCGGCCCGGCAGATGCTCGATACGCGGTTTGTCGAATCTGGCATGGCGCCGCCCTGGCCGGTGGTGGAGAGCGGCGACCTGGCGATCATTCGTGGCCTGCTGATGCGCTCGGACATGCTCGCCGTGGTGTCCACCCACCAGCTGGAACTGGAAATCACCTCCGGTGACCTGTGCGTGCTACCGGTGCAACTCAAGCGCACCACCCGCGCCATCGGCATGACCTACCGGAGCGCCAGCCTGCACTCGCCCGTCGCCGACGCGCTGATGCAGACCATTCGCCAGGTGATCAGCGAGCGTCCCAAACCCTGACACGCTCGCTGCCAGCAAGGGTCAGAGCAGCTTGAACGGATAGCTGATGATCAGCCGGTTTTCGTCAAAGCTGTTGGTACTGCCCCAGTCGCGGCGCATGCTGGAGTTGCGCCATTTGACGTTGAAACTCTTGAACGTGCCGCTCTGTACGGTGTACGCCAGCTCGCTTTCACGGCCCCATTCGCTGCCATCGTCGGTGCTGCTGTTGTGTACGTTATCGCCGGAGATATAGCGGTTCATCAGGGTCAGGCCAGGCACGCCCAGGGCGGCGAAGTCATAGTCGTGACGCAATTGCCAGGAGTGCTCCTGGGCGCTTTCGTAGCTGGAGTTGTAGCTGTCGTTGGCCAGCGTTCCACCACTGGTGCCGTTGACCCGGAACCACTCGTCATCGCCCATGACTTTCTGCAGGCCGAGGTAAAAGGTGCTGCCACCGTATTTGGCCGAGAACATCCCGGAGAAGGTGCGGTTGTCCAGGTCGCCGGCCAGCGCGCTGCCATCTTCCTTACCCCAGAAGTAGCCGAGGTTGGCGCCCAAAACAAAGTCGCCCACAGGCTGCGAATGCTGCAGCTGCAGGTACTGCTGCTGGTAGATATCTTCCAGCTCGGCGGACCACAGGCCAACCAGGGTACGGTCGCCGTTGAAGCGATACTCGCCGCCGGCAAAGTTGAAGCGATCCGACTTATAGGCGCTGCGGTTGAACAGCGACATATCTTCCATGCTCGCGTCATTACGCGGGCTGTTGCCTTGCATCTGGCCGCCGTACAGGGTCAGCCCGTCGATCTCCTTTGAGGTGATCTGCGCGCCCTGAAAAGTTTGCGGCAACGAGCGGCCGTCGTCCGAACGCAGGATCGGCAACACCGCGCTCCACTCGCCCACCTTCAGCTCGGTTTTCGAAATCCGCGCCTTGCCGGCAACGGCCAAACGACCGAAGTCATCAGCCGGTTTGCCGCCATCGTGTACCGGCAGCAACTGGGTATTGGCGGTGCCGCGACCACCGTCGAGCTTGAGGCTGTACAAGCCCAGGGCATCGACACCAAACCCCACGGTGCCCTGGGTAAAACCGGATTTGAAATCCCAGATCTGGCTCTGCGTCCACTCTTCGGCTTTGCCCTGGCTGGTGTCGCCGACAAAGTTGCGGTTGAGGTAGAAGTTACGCAGGGTCAGCGTGCTGCTGCTGTCCTCGATAAAGCCGGCGGCCAGGGCCTGCAGGGGAAAGCCAGCGGCCAGGGCCAGAGCGATGACGTGACGACGGTCAGGGGCGGTTTTCATTGTTGTTGTTCTCCGTTTTATTTTTTTGGGCAAAGCGTTGCCGGTCGCCCTGGCTGGAGGGCAACTGGCGGGTCTGATGCTGGGGTGGTACGGACTGGCTATCAGCTCGGCGTTTTACCGGCGACCGAGTACAGCACTTGCTGGTTACGGGTTTGCATAAAGTCTTCCAGGCTTTGCCCGCGCATGGCGGCATACACCGCCAGGTTGGGCACGCCGACTACTGCGGCGAGCTTTTCCAGTACGAAAAAAATCGCCCCGTACTGAATCAACCCACGCCAGTCACGGCGGCGCAGCAGATCGCACTCTTCCTCGCTCAACCCGGCCTCGGCAAACATCGCTTCGGGCTCGGCCAGAAAGCGGGTACGCCAGGCCGGCTCGATCATGCGATGAAGAAACTTGTTCAGGCGGTAACCCTTGGCGCTGCGTTCCAGGGTAAAGGGATAGGTGCCTTCGAGTTTTTCAATGCCAGCCAGTTGGTGACCCATGTGCTGCAGATGGCGCGCATTGATATCCACCGGCAGCGGCTGATCGCGACTTTCCAGTAACAGCGTGGCGATACCGGTCATGGAGGGCAGGTAGTAACCGTGGTGCAGCTTGTCGACGCAGGCCGACAACGCACCGCGCATGATCAGCCAGGTGATCACTTCCGAGCCTTCCATGCCGCCCAGAGTGGCGTATTCAGCGTGGGTCAGCTGGGTGAGTCGCTCGGGGTCATTGACCAGCAGCTCGATAAACTCGGCATCCCACTGCGGATTATTGAAGCCGCAGCGTTCGCCATGCACCTGGTGCGACACGCCACCAGTGGCGACGATGGCCACCTTCAGGTCTTTGGGGTAGCTCTCAATCGCCCGACGCAATGCCTGGCCCAGCTTGTAGCAACGCTTGGCGCTGGGAATCGGGAACTGCAACACGCCAACCTGCAGCGGCACGATCTGCACCGGCCACTCAGGCTCGCACGGCAACAAGGCCGACATCGGCGAGAAAAAGCCATGGTCCAGCGGCTTGTCGCGGAAGAAGCTCATATCGAACTCATCCGCCATCAGGCTTTGGCCAATATGCCGAGACAACGCCCCATGGCCGCCTACCGCCGGCAGATCACGAGGATTGCCGCCTTCGTCGGCCACTTCATATCGCTCATCCACTCCCAGGGAAAACGCCCCGTAGTGATCGAAGAAGAACGAGGTCACATGGTCGTTGAAGATGTAGAACAGCACATCCGGCTGCTTTTCCTGCAACCACAACTTGATCGGCTCGAAGCTCTGGAAGATCGGCGCCCAGGCCGCGTCCTGCTGCTTGTCGTGGTCGACGGCGAAGCCGATGGTCGGCGTGTGGGAGACGGCAAGGCCACCAATAATGCGTGCCATGGGGTGTTCCTGAATAAGTGAAAGTTATGGCGTGACCAGCACAGGGTTGGCACGGCGACGGGCGATGCCGTTGGCCAATATCGCCAGCGCCGCGATAAAGGCCGGTAGGCCCAACACCGCGAACAGCAGCGGCAGGCTCAAGCCCAAGCTTAGAATCGCGCCGCCAATCAGCGAACCGAAGATCGCTCCGAAGCGGCCAATGCCCAGCATCCAGCTCACCCCTGTGGCGCGAAAATCGGTCGGGTAGTAACCCGGCGCAAAGGCGTTCAACCCAGTCTGCGCGCCGCTCATGCAGAAACCTGCGGCCACCACCACCAAGGCAAACAGACTGGACTCCAGGCTGAAAGCACCCAGCAGCACGATAAACA
>NZ_JBBNAH010000682.1:0-20438 GCF_037994325.1 Pseudomonas sp. | reverse complement strand
TTTAGGCAAAGGCGGCAATCACTCTTCTACCTTCTCGTCTTTCTTCACTCTAAACCACGCTGCATACAACGCTGGCAGGAATAACAGGGTCAGTGCGGTAGCCACAATCAACCCGCCCATAATCGCCACGGCCATCGGCCCGAAGAAGGTTGAGCGCGACAGTGGAATCATCGCCAGCACCGCCGCTAAGGCAGTCAGCACGATGGGCCGGAAGCGCCGCACGGTGGCATCGATCACGGCGTGCCAGCGGTCGTGACCAGCGTTGATGTCTTGCTCGATCTGGTCAACCAGAATCACCGAATTGCGCATGATCATGCCGGACAAGGCAATGGTGCCGAGCATGGCCACAAAACCGAACGGTTGGTTAAACACCAGCAGGAACAGGGTCACGCCAATCAGCCCCAGCGGCGCGGTGAGAAACACCATGGCCGAGCGCGAGAAGCTTTTTAGTTGCAGCATCAGCAAGCCCAGCACCACCACGATAAACAGCGGTACGCCGGCGTTAACGGACGCCTGCCCCTTGGCCGAGTCTTCCACGGTGCCGCCAACGGCGAGCAGGTAGCCGTCGGGCAGCTTGGCACGCACGCCATCAAGGGTCGGCAATATCTGTTTAACGATACTGGCCGGCTGCTCCTTGCCGTACACATCGGCCCGCACGGTGACGGTGGGCAGACGGTCGCGGTGCCAGATAATGCCTTCCTCAAAACCGTATTTAAGCGTGGCGATTTGCGACAGCGCGACGCTCTGGCCGTTGTCGGTCGGCACCGACAAACTCGGTAAAAGCGCCAGCTGTTGACGCTCGCGTACGGTGCCGCGCAACAGAATTTCGATCAACTCGTTGTCTTCACGGTACTGGCTGACGGTGTTGCCTGACAGCGCACTCTGCAGAAAGGTCGACAGGCTGGAACTGCTGACGCCCAGGGCCCGGGCGCGCTCTTGGTCGATGCTCAGGTACACCACCTTGCTCGGCTCCTCCCAGTCCAGGTGCACGTTGGAGACATGGCTGTTCTCACGCACACGGTCGGCCACTTCACGGGCCAGGACGCGCACCTCGTCAATATGCTCACCCGACACTCGGAACTGCACCGGATAACCCACAGGCGGCCCGTTCTCCAGGCGCGTGATGCGAGTGCGCAAGGTGGGGAATTCTTCCGCCAGGGTTTCAATCAGCCACTTACGCACCGCTTCGCGGTCTTGGATGTTTTTGGTCAGCACCACAAATTGACCAAAGCTGGCGGCCGGCAATTGCTGGTCCAGCGGCAGGTAGAAACGCGGCGAGCCAGTGCCGACATAGGCCACGTAATTGTCGATACCAGGGTGGTCTTTCAGCAGGGCTTCCAGATGGCGAACCTGCTCTTCGGTGGCCTTGAGCGAGGCGCCTTCGCTGAGCTTCAAGTCGACCATCAGCTCCAGCCGCCCCGAGGACGGGAAGAATTGCTGCGGAACAAACTTGAACATAAAGATCGAGCCGGCAAACAAGGCGATAGTCAGCACGATCACGGTTTTGCGATGGCCTACGCACCACTCAATGGCGCCGCGCACGCGCCGGTAGAACGGCGTGGCGTAAGGGTCATGGCCTTCATCACTGCCACCATGTTTGGCTGCATGTAGCTTGGCCAAATCAGGCAGCAGTTTTTCGCCGATATAAGGCACAAAAATCACTGCCGCGATCCACGACACCAGCAAGGCAATGGCCACTACCTGAAAGATCGACCGGGTGTATTCGCCAGTACCCGACTGCGCGGTGGCAATCGGCAGAAAGCCGGCAGCGGTAATCAAGGTGCCGGTGAGCATCGGAAAGGCGGTGCTGGTCCAGGCAAAGCTGGCGGCTTTAAAGCGTGAATAGCCCTGCTCCATTTTGATCGCCATCATCTCGATGGCGATGATCGCGTCATCCACCAGCAACCCCAGCGCCAGCACCAGCGCGCCCAGCGAGATTTTGTGCAGGCCGATGCCGAAGTAGTACATGGCGGTAAACGTCATCGCCAACACCAATGGAATGACCAAGGCCACCACTAAGCCGATGCGCAAACCGAGGGAGAAAAAGCACACCAGCATCACAATGGCGAGGGCTTCCACCAGCACCTGCACAAACTCACCCACGCCGGTTTTTACCGCCGCCGGTTGGTCAGAGACCTTGCTCAATTGCATGCCGGCCGGGAGGGTTTGCTGCATACGGGCGAATTCTTTTTCCAGCGCCGCACCCAGCACCAGAATGTCGCCGCCGGGCTTCATCGACACGGTCAGGCCAATGGCGTCCTGGCCCATAAAACGCATGCGTGGGGCGGGTGGGTCGCTAAAGCCGCGATGCACTTCAGCCACATCGGAAATGCGGAACGTGCGGTCGCCAACCCGGATTGGAAACGCCTTGATCTCATCCACCGATTCGAAGCGGCCAGTCACCCGCAGCTGAATGCGATCTGACGGCGTTTCAAAAAAGCCGGAGGACGCCACGGTGTTCTGTTCCTCCAAGGCTTTTTGCACGGCGGCCAGGGGCAAGCCCAGGGTCGAAGCTTTGACGTTGGAAAGCTCGATCCAGATTTTTTCGTCTTGCAGACCGAGCAGGTCGACCTTGCCCACATCCTTCACGCGCTGCAGCTGCAGTTGGATGCGGTCGGCGTAGTCCTTGAGCACGGCGTAGTCGAAGCCTTCGCCGGTCAGTGCGTAAATGTTGCCGTAGGTGGTGCCAAATTCGTCGTTAAAAAACGGCCCTTGAATGCCCTGCGGCAAGGTGTGGCGAATGTCACTGACCTTTTTGCGGATCTGGTACCAGAGCTCGGGGATGTCGCGGGAGTTCATCGAGTCGCGGGCCATAAAGGTCACCTGCGATTCACCGGGGCGCGAGAACGAGGTAATCCGGTCAAACTCGCCGGTTTCCATCAACTTTTTCTCGATGCGTTCGGTGACTTGGCGCGACACTTCTTCGGCGCTAGCACCCGGCCACTGGGTACGAACCACCATGGCTTTAAAGGTAAAGGGCGGGTCTTCGCTCTGCCCCAGCTTGGTGTACGACACCGCGCCAACCACCGCCAACAGCAACATCAGGAACAGCACGATCTGCCGATTACGCAGCGCCCATTCGGATAGGTTAAAGCTCATCCGTGCTTACTCCTGCGCTGCCAGTTTGACCGAGCGATTTTCATGGTCCACGGGCCGCACTTCCTGGCCCTCACGCAGCACTTGTACGCCGGCAGCCACCACCCAATCGTTGGCCTGCAAGCCTTCCAGCACCGGCACCTGGCTTTCGCCATAAGGGCCGACCTTCACCGCGCGGCGTTCCAGCTTGGAGGTTTTTGGCTCAACCACCCAGACGAACGGCTTGCCGCCCTCGGCGCTCAACGCGGAGAGCGGCACAGCCAGCGGCACATCGCCTGCGACCGGGACAAATACGCGGGCGCTTTGGCCGAGGTCGGCGGGCACTTTGTCGGCGGTAAAAGAAACGCGGGCCGCATAGGTACGCGACTGCGGATCGGCCGCTGGCGACAGTTCACGGATACGCGCCGGGAAACGTTTGTCCGGGCGCGTCCACAGCTCAACGAATACTTCCTGGCCAATTTTGAAGCGTTCAATGCTGTGCTCTGGCAGGCTGATCAACACTTCGCGCTCGCCATCAACGGCCAGGGTAAAGACGGTCTGTCCGGCAGCCACTACGTTGCCGGCCTCTACCGAGCGTTTGGACACCACGCCCGATTGAGTGGCGCGCAGCACCGAATAGCCGGCCTGGTTATTCGACACGTTAAATTCGGCCTGGGCTTGTTTCAGCCGGGCTTCGCCGGCGCGGTAGAGGTTTTCGGCGTTGTCGTATTGCGAGCGGCTGGCCATCTGCCGGTCGAGCAGGGTTTTGTAACGATCGCGTTCGCTGCGCACCAGTTGCAGGTTGGCGGTGGCGGCAGCTACCTGGGCGCGCTGGGCTTCAAGCTGCAATTGCACGTCTTGCGGATCCAGCTCGGCTAACGGCTGATCCTTCTTCACCCGCTCGCCAACATCCACCAGACGCTTGCTCACCTTGCCACCGATGCGAAACGCCAAGTCCTGCTCCAAGCGGGCACGCACCTCACCCGGATAGGTATCGGCCGTCTCCCCTGCTGGCTGCGGCTGCACCACCATGGCAGGACGCGGCAAGGTCTTCACCTCTTCGGCAGAGCCGCAGGCGACGAGCAAAAGGACAAGGGATGCAGGTAAGGCGAGTGGCAGGACATGGCGGAACATGATGTATGACCTTTCGCAAATTAAGGCTTTGAATAATTGTACTGGCGGGTATAGTAAAAATAGCAAACTCACCAGTCCAGTAATAAAACGCGAAATGTCTGACAATCTGTTACCGCCAAGCGGCCCCGGTCGCCCGAAAGACCTTACGAAGCGCGCAGCCATTCTGGATGCCGCGAAAAACCTGTTTCTGCGCCTGGGCTACGACGGTTGCAGCATGGACGCGATTGCCGCCGAGGCCGGGGTTTCCAAACTCACCGTCTATAGCCACTTCACCGACAAGGAGACGCTGTTCTCCATGGCCGTGCGCGCCAAGTGCGAAGAGCAGCTGCCGTTGGTGATTTTCGAATTAATGGAAACCGCGCCGATTGACACCGTACTGCTGAACATCGCCCAGGCGTTTCATTGCCTGGTAAGCAGCCGCGAGTCGATTGAATTGCATCGCGTGATGATTTCCTTGGGCGCCTCAGACCCCAAGCTGGCCAAGCTGTTTTACGAGTCCGGCCCGCAAGTGGTGCACAACGAAATGGCCGGCCTGCTGCGCCGCGCTGACGAGCTGGGCAAGCTGAAAATTGAAAATCCGCAATTGGCAGCCGAGCACTTCCTTTGCCTACTCAAGGGCGGCATCAACTTTCGCTTGCTGATTGGCTGCAACGCCGCCGATGAAATCTGCTCCAGCGAAGAACAGGTGGCGGATGCGGTGCAGATGTTTGTGCGGGCGTATTTGCCCAGGTAATTCGAAGCGAGGTTGGGTGTGCTGTGCGCGCACCACGGGGTACGCGCTAGCTACGCCTTTAGCGCCTTCTTCGGATAGATGTCATAGCGGCTGGATTTGCCATCCAGTGCATAACTGGGTTTGGGCCCGGCAATAATCGGCGCCTTGCGGGGGCGCTTGACCACCACCCGATGGGTCGCCAGTGCAAGCGCGGCCTCCAGCAACGCCGGGGCGTCCAGGTCATCGCCCACCAGCGGCCGAAACAGGCGCATTTCCTTTTTCACCAGCGCACTTTTGTCGCGGTGAGGAAACATCGGGTCGAGGTAAATCACCTGCGGCGCCTCCCCCTCCCATGCGCTCATCAGCTCGATGGCATTGCCCACCAGTAAACGCATCTGGCGAACGATGGGGCCGACCTCTTCATCGTCTTTGGCCCGCGCCAAACCATCTTCCAGCAATGCCGCAATCAGCGGCTGACGCTCGATCATCGCCGTCTGGCAACCCAGGCTGGCCAGCACAAACGCATCGCGGCCCAAGCCCGCCGTGGCATCCAGCACCGACGGCCGCACGCCAGGCTGCACGCCGACGGCCTTAGCGATCATTTGCCCGGTGCCACCCCCAAACAGGCGTCGATGGGCCACCGCACCTTCGACAAAATCGACGCGCACCGGCCCAGGCGCTTGCGGGCCGAGGTCGGCCAATTGCAGACCCGTCTCGCCCAGTTGCAGAGCAAAGTCGGCGTCCCCGGCGAGTGGCAATCCCAAGCGCGCTGCCCACTGCGCTGCGGCCTCGGCAAAGGCCGGGGCCAGGGCCTCGGCCCGCACGATAACGCTTTGGATGTGATCACTCATGGGCAAACGACTCGGAAAAAGGCAGCAAACAGGCGCGGCATTCTGCCAGAGCCTAACGGCAGAGGCGAAACATGCCCATGTCGAGGTGGAAATGGTCGTGGTGCGCGGCGTTGTAGTCCGGGCCCAAGGTCACGCTAAACGCCTTGCATGCCCCGTCGCGGGCCAGGCGCAAAAAGCGCGCGTCATCGTCCTTGCCATTCCAATCGCGGGCCACGGTAATGCGTCGACCATCGGCCAGGCGAAAGCCGGCAATATCCAAGGCATTGGCGCTGGCGTGCTGGCTGCGCCGTGAGCTGTTGCCGATATTGCGGCAGGCAAAGCTGCCCAGGTGGTCGATGCGGGTAACCGCTTGGCCGTAAACCGCTTGCGCCGCCGGTTGCAGGCCATGGCGCTCGTACATAGCAAAGGCTACGGCCATGGGGCAGGTAGCGATAAAGCTGCTGCTAAACGCCAGCGCTGAGCCTTGCACGCGCACCACGTTGCTGAGCGGGCAATCGGCGTTGGCCGCGTTGTCGGCCAACGGCAGCGAACGCACCGACGACGTGGCCAAGGCTTGTGCACACAACTCGCGGTTTTGCCCCAAGCGCATCATCTTCCACGGCGTTAGCCAATTAGGCTCAAGCCGCACATCCAAAGGCGCCCACGGGTTCAATTGCGGCGGCACCTGCCACCAACCGCGCCACACCGCAAAAGGCGCGGCGCCAAGAACCAGTACGACAATCAGCAGTTTAAGGAGCGCCCGCACCGCCTAACCTTTGAACAAGTCGTTCAGTTGCTGAA
Organism: Pseudomonas sp.; assembly: GCF_037994325.1. GTDB lineage: Bacteria > Pseudomonadota > Gammaproteobacteria > Pseudomonadales > Pseudomonadaceae > Aquipseudomonas. The sequence goes on along the minus strand of NZ_JBBNAH010000682.1, from coordinate 13,886 downwards.
ATGGCAGCGCCTGCTCGGCAAAGGCGAAGCTACCGCTGTGCTGAATACTCTGCGCGGCGCGGAAGAATTCACCATAGGCGGCGCGCGCCAGGGCCGAGCCGACGCTGATGCGTTTGACGCCAAGGTCCTGCAATTGGGCGAACGTCAGGCTTACGCCCGATAGCCCCATCAACACATTGACCGGTTTGGGCGCAACCGCGCGCACCACCGCTTCAATCTCCTCGACCGAGCGCAGCCCCGGGGCAAACAACACATCGGCACCCGCCTCGGCAAATGCCTGCAGACGGCGGATGGTGTCGGCCAGGTCGTGGCGGCCGTTGAGCAGGTTTTCCGCACGGGCGGTCAGGGTGAAGGGAAACGGCAAGCTGCGCGCGACGGCAACGGCAGCCTGCACGCGCTCGACCGCCAACTGAAAATCGTAGATCGGCGCCTCGGCACGGCCGCTCGCATCTTCGATGGAGCCGCCAACCAAGCCGACAGCGGCCGCTTTGAGGATGGTGGCCGCGCAGCCTTCGGGGTCATCGGCAAAACCGTTTTCCAGATCGCCGGCTACGGGCAACTCGGTCGCCGCGACTATCGCTTGAGCATTGAGCAGGTTGTCCTCCAGCGACAAGGCGCCTTCGGCATCTGGCCGACCCAGAGAAAAAGCCAAGCCCGCGCTGGTGGTGGCTAACGCCTGATAACCCAAGCTGGCGAGAATTTTCGCCGAGCCGGCATCCCACGGGTTGGGGATCACAAAGGCGCCGTCGGCGGCATGCAGTTGCTGGAAGGTTTGCGCGCGAACGAGCTGCGACGTCATGGAAATAGGCTCCGATTGGTAGGGTGTGCGGTGCGCACCAAGGCGTACTCGCGTCATTCGCGTGGTGCGCATCGCACACCCTACAAGAGACCGAGTTGCTCGGCTGCTGGTTCGACTCGTTCAGGCAGCGCTGGCAAACCTGGTAGCAGCACCGTCAACTGCTGGTGAAAACGCCGCGCCAGTTGTGCGGCGAGGATGTTGTCGGGGGTATGCAGAAACACATAGGGCGTCCGCCCCTCTTCAATCCAAGCGGCGACTTTTTCCAGCCACGGCTGCATATAGGCATCGTTGGCGGGCAGCTCGGGGTGGCCAATAAAACGCAGCTGCGGGAATTGGCTAAAGGCTGCGGGTCGGGTCGGCAAACGTGGTTTTTTCGACTGGGCGTGAAGCACCGCAGGGTCGCTGGAAATGCAGCTGAACAGCGCGCGCGAGTCCAGGCAGATGCGTTCAATTTCGTCGCCTTGCAGCAGGCGGTTGAGCGCGCGCTCTTCTTCACCTTTGGCAAAAAACGCCGGGTGACGGACTTCCACCGCCAAGGGTATTTGCAGCTCAGCAATAAAGGCTGCCAGTTCCGGTAGGCGCTGTGGGCCAAAGCTGGCGGGCACTTGCAGCCAAAACGGCGCAACCCGCTCGCCCAAGGGTTTGAGCAGCTCGACGAACGTTTCGGCAGCGCCGAGTTGGGCGAGCAGATTGTCGCTATGGCTGATATCACGCGGTAGCTTGGCGCAGAAACGGAAATGCGCTGGCATCTGCTCGGCCCAGCGCGCCACGGTGGCCGGCGATGGCTGGGCGTAGAAGGTGGTGTTGCCTTCTACCGCATTGAATACCTGGGTGTAGAGGGCGAGAAAGTCATTGCTGCGCGCCGAGTCCGGATACACATCACCGCGCCAGGCAGGCTCGCTCCAGGAAGGGCAGCCGAGGAAATAGGGAAGCATGGGCTATTCCAGAACAATCAGCGGGCCATGGTGGCCGCGAACGGCGATGCGATCAACCGTGGAGTTCGGGAATGGCTTACGCGTAGGTGTCTAAACCGAGAATCTCGGTGGCATCGCGTTCGTTGGAGTAGCTCGCGGTGCTGGCGTAACTGGCCAAGGCTTGCTGGGCGCGATTACTGACGCCTTCGCGCTGCACAAATACGTCCTGCGAGCGCGCCGGCAGGCTGTCGCTGCTGGCATTGCTGGCTTGCACGCGGCGTTGCTGAGGTGTGCTTTCCAGCCCTTGAGTGGTCGAAGGCGTAGCAGGCGTTTCACGACGGGTCTCTTCCTCGCGCTGAACCTCGCGAAAAGGCGTGACCGCGCTACCCGGGCGAGGGGTGCGATCCAGCGTGTAAGAGGAGGTAAAACCGTCGATGCGCATTACTGCTCAGGCTTCTCTTAAAGACTTATCGGAAAGGGACTATAGAAAAGTGGCCAAATGGAACCATGGCCAATCTATGTGTCGGCAATGTAACGGCAGTGGCTACATAAGCGCAATTGGCCGCAACGCTGGTTATCGGAAATTTCTGATAGCTGGGAGGCTAAAGCGCTGAACGGTTAAGGCGCGGCTTTCGGCGTGGCGACCTTGTCGCGCAGATAAACCGGCTGCGCTTGGTCGGCCGGCAGCGCTTCACCGCGGGCCCAGGCAAATTGCGCCAGGGCCAGCAAATCCAGGGCATGGGGCAGCATATTCGGCTCTTGGCCAACGACCGCGACTGGAATACGCGGAGCAAAGGTGCCCCAGCCGGTACCAGCGCCAAACCAGTCGCCACTGGCATCGCGCGGCAGGTTGGCGTGCTCGGGCGGCAGCACCGCTTCCACGCCGGCCAAGCGCATTTCACCCTGCTCTGCGCGGTAACAACCCCAATACACTTCGTCCATCCGCGCGTCGATGGCGCTGGCCACCTGCTGCGCGCCGTGCTCACGCATTGCCCGCTGGGCCAGCACTGCCAGGTTGGAAACCGGCAGCACCGGGCGATCCAACGCAAACGCCAAACCTTGCACTACACCAATGGCAATCCGCACACCGGTAAACGCGCCGGGGCCACGGCCGAAGGCGATGCCATCGACCGCCGACAGGGCAATACCGCCCTCGGCCAGCAGGTCTTTGATCATTGGCAGCAAACGTTGGGCATGCAGGCGCGGAATCACCTCGTAGTGGCTCAGCACCTTGCCGCCATGCAGCAGGGCAACGGAGCAAGCTTCGGTTGCGGTATCCAGGGCCAGCAAAGTGCTCATCGGGCGTGTTCCAGGTAACAGGGGCTAAAAACGGTGGCGCAGTATAAACGCCAACGGCCCGCAAGCGGGCCGTTGGGCTAATCATTAAAACAGCTTGGCGGGTTAACTCAGCTAAGTGCTGCGAGAACCTTGGCAGTAATGTCTTCTACCGAGCCAACGCCTTCGATGTAGCTGTATTTCGGGGTGCCTTCAGCAGCAGCGATCTTCTGGTAGAAGCTCACCAGCGGCTTGGTCTGGTCGTGGTAGACCTTCAAGCGGTTACGCACAGTAGCTTCGGTGTCATCGACACGTTGCACCAGGTCTTCGCCGGTCACGTCGTCTTTGCCTTCCACTTTGGGCGGGCTGTAGATCAGGTGGTACACACGGCCGGAATCAGCATGTACGCGGCGGCCGGAGATGCGCTGAACGATTTCTTCGTCATCCACCGAAATTTCCACCACGTGGTCGAGCTTCACGCCAGCGTCCTTCAGGGCTTCGGCCTGAGGAATGGTGCGCGGGAAACCGTCGAACAAAAAGCCGTTGGCACAATCTGGCTGAGCGATGCGCTCTTTGATCAGGCCGATGATCAGGTCGTCAGAAACCAGACCGCCGCTGTCCATCACGCCTTTCACCTGCAGACCCAACTCAGTGCCGGCCTTGACCGCAGCACGCAGCATGTCGCCGGTGGAGATTTGTGGAATGTCGAACTTTTCGGTGATGAAGCGAGCCTGGGTACCTTTGCCGGCACCGGGCGCTCCCAACAGAATCACGCGCATCTCTGTGCTCCTCAAGATTGAACAAAACTAGTCGGATTCGCCTCGTGGGGCAGATCTCGGTATAGGTCCCGGCAGCACGGAGCGGCCAAAAGGTTGCTCAAGATACACAGCGCACCGACACCACACAAGCCACCGAAAGTAGTAGTGAACGAGCCCCTGCGATGCACCTGGAACGGCCCATTCAGCCACCGCGCATAGCCCTTAACCGGTGTTGCGCAGCCCGGCGGCAATACCCGCCACACTGACCAGCAATGCCTGCTCCAACGGGCTGTCCGCCTGGCGCTCGGACTGTCTAGAACGGGCTAACAGCTCGGCCTGCAACAGGTGCAGTGGGTCGAGATAGGTGTTGCGCACGGTAAAGGCCGACAGGGTCTGTGGACTATGGGCCAACAGCTGTGACTGCCCAGTCAAGGCCAGCACACAATTGCCCGCCTGCGACAATAGGTCGCGTAAATGTGCCCCCAGCGGTCGCAGCTCGGCTGAGACCAGACGTTCGTCGTACAAACCCGCAATCGCGGCGTCTGCCTTGGCCAGCACCATCTCCAACATATCAATCCGCGTGCGGAAGAATGGCCACTGCTCACGCATCTGCGCCAGTAGCTCACCCTCGCCGCGTTTCAGCGCATTGCCCAACGCCGCCTCCCAACCCAACCAGGCCGGCAGCATCAGGCGGGTTTGCGTCCAGGCGAAAATCCACGGAATGGCGCGCAGGCTTTCCACCCCGCCCTCGCGCCGCTTGGCCGGGCGACTGCCCAGCGGCAAACGCCCCAATTCTTGCTCTGGCGTGGCTTGGCGAAAGTAGTCAACAAACTGCGGATGCTCGCGCACCACCGCGCGATAACCCGCTACGCCGTCCTCGGCCAGCTTACCCATCAGCTCGCGCCAAGCCGGTTCGGGCACGGGCGGCGGTTGCACGGTGGCTTCCAACACTGCAGCGAGATAGAGGTTGAGGTTTTGTTCGGCGATATCCGGCAGACCGAATTTGAAGCGGATCATTTCGCCCTGTTCGGTGGTGCGGAAACGCCCCGCCACCGAGCCTGGCGGCTGCGACAAAATCGCCGCGTGGGCCGGACCACCGCCACGCCCCACGGTGCCACCGCGACCATGGAACAGCAGCAGTTCAACCTGGTGTTCCCGGCAGATATTGACCAGCGCTTCCTGCGCCCGGTATTGCGCCCAGGCCGCAGCGGTGGTGCCGGCGTCTTTAGCCGAGTCGGAGTAGCCGATCATCACTTCCTGCGGGCCATGCAGGCGCGAGCGGTAACCGGGCAAGCCCAACAGGCGGTCGATGGCAGGGCCGGCGTTTTCCAAGTCGGCCAATGTTTCAAACAGTGGCACCACGCGAATCGGCCGTTGCAACCCGGCCTCTTTGAGCAGCAGTTGCACCGCCAGCACATCCGAAGGCGCGCCGGCCATAGAGATCACGTAAGAACCCAAGGAAGCTTGCGGCGCCTGCGCCACCACCTTGCAGGTCTCCAGCACTTCGGCGGTATCGGCGCTGGCTTTGTAATGCGCCGGCAGCAGCGGTCGGCGGTTATTGAGCTCACGCAGCAGGAATGCGACGCGGGTCTCTTCGTCCCAATCGTTATAGTTGCCCAGGCCGAGAAAATCGGTGATTTCTGCCATGGCTGCAGCATGGCGGGTGGAATCCTGGCGCACGTCGAGGCGTACCAGAAACAAGCCAAAGGTGGCCGCGTTGCGCAGGCAATCGAGCAATGGGCCGTTAGCAATCACGCCCATGCCGCACTCATGCAACGAGTGGTAGCAACGCTCCAGCGGCTCGAGCAGTTCGACATTACTGTGCAGCACGCCGGCAGGCGGCGGCAGGTCGCCATGCAGCGCCGCCTCGGCCCAGGCGCGGGTGGTTTTAAGCCGCTCGCGCAACTGTTTCAGCACGGCGCGGTAGGGTTCTGGGCTGTCGCCGGCCAGCTCGCGCACGGCCGCATTGGCCTGTTGCATCGATAGCTCGGCGGCCAAGTTATCCACATCGCGCACATACAAATCGGCGGCCATCCAACGCGCCAGCAATAGCACTTCGCGGCTGACGGCGGCGGTGACGTTGGGGTTGCCGTCACGGTCGCCGCCCATCCACGAGGCAAAGCGAATCGGCGCCGCGGTCAGCGGCAAGCGCAAGCCGGTAGCGGCATACAGCGCATCGTCGGCGCCGCGCAGGTAGTTGGGCACGGCCTTCCACAGCGAATGCTCGATAACCGCAAAGCCCCATTTGGCTTCGTCCACCGGCGTGGGGCGGGTGCGGCGGATTTCTTCGGTGTGCCAGGCTTCAGCGATCAAGCGCTGCAGGCGCTGTTTAACCCGCAGGCGCTCGGCTGGCGACAGGTCGCTGTGATCCTGGGCGGCCAACTGGGCAGCGATGGCGTCGTATTTTTGAATCAGGGTGCGCCGCGACACCTCGGTGGGGTGCGCCGTGAGGACCAGTTCAATTTCCAGACGGCTTAGGTGACGGGCCAACACTTCGGCGCTGCTGCCATCCTTTTTCAGGCGCTCCAGCAACTGCGGCAGCACCTCGCTTTCAAAGCGCGGTGGCTCCTCGGGAGTGAGGCGGCGCACTTGGTGATACTGCTCGGCGATATTGGCCAGGTTAAGAAACTGGTTAAACGCTCGGGCTACCGGCAGCAGCTCGTCTTCTTTAAGACCATCGAGGGTACTTTTAAGCTGCGCTGCGCCTTCGGCAGAGCCCTGGCGCGCCGCTTTGGCGCCTTTGCGGATCTTCTCGATCTTGTCGACAAACCCTTCGCCGCGCTGGGCGCCGATGGTTTCACCAAGCAACTCGCCGAGTAGATGAACATCCTCACGCAAACGCGCGTCGATTTGGGCCATAACCACGTCTCCTGCCAGTTCCAATAGCGGTTGAGCTTAACCCTCTAGCGCCAACATGCGAGGGCCAACCTGAGCATGCATAGAGCGCCACCTTGTTACAAGGTTGCGACGAATGGCATGGAGCGCCTCAGCCAGCGTCTAGTCTCAACTAGGTAAGCCGGTTGCCGAACCCCACGAGGGAACCCCCAGCAACCGCGCCATTACCCACCACCCACGAGGTATTTATGAAAATTCGCGAACTTGTTCGCCATTGGGAAAACTTTGCCACCGGCCGCCTGACCCGCAGCCCTTACCAGATCCACCTCGACCTTGAAGCCGCGGCGCGCCTGGCAGCCCTGGCCGAGATGTACCCCAAACGCCAGCCCGAAGAACTGCTCGGCGAACTGATTGGCGCGGCACTGGAAGAACTCGAAGCCGGTCTGCCCTACGTCAAAGGCACCCAAGTAGTGGCCACCGATGAACAGGGCGACCCGCTCTATGAAGATGTGGGCCCTACCCCGCGCTTTCTCGAATTGTCGAAAAAGCACCTGCATGAATTGAGCGCCCAGCTCGACAGCACCAATCACTAGTCCTGCGGGCCTCTTCGATTTATATCCTCCCGCACGTAGGGTCTGCTGTGCGCATCAGGCGGCAAACATCGATGGATGCCCTTGGCGCGCAGCACACCCGACGCGTTAGCGCGTAAACCAGCCCTAACAACACCTTCTGATATCAAACCCCAAGGCCCCGGACCACGGGCATCCGCGCCTTCCGTCGTAAATTATGTTGAACATTTTTTACCGCCTCCAAGTCACAGGAAGTAAGCCAGCGCATTTGCCTTTAGCCGGCAATGTATAGCCATCGTCGGCTATCAATCGGTAATTAGCATGCATCTGGCAGGCAAGTTGTCTTGAGTGAAGACATCTGTGGAGAGACCCCAATGGAGCGGAATATCATGAAGACAAGCCCTGCTTTCACCCACCCTAAAACGTTATTGGCGGCCCTGGCCCTGAGCAGCACCGTGCTGCTGGCCGGTTGTGCCGGCAACCCGCCGACTGAGCAATTCGCCGTAACCAATACCGTGGTTAAAAGTGCTGTGGCCGCTGGCGGCCCGGAATACGCCCCGGTACCGATGAAGTCGGCGCAGGACAAACTGGTACAAGCCGAAACCCTGCTGCGCGACGACAAATATGAGCAAGCCCGCGTGCTCGCTGAGCAGGCCGAGTGGGATGCCCGCGTAGCCGAGCGCACCGCTTTGGCCGCCAAGGCGCAGAAAAATCTGCAGGACTCGCAGCGCGGCGTGCAACAGATCCGCGAAGAAGGCGCTCGCACGCCAATCATCGTGCAGTAAGCGCGTAGCTATCGCCTAGATAAGGACAATCCCTATGAACAAGTTGATCTCTGTTTCTGCCCTGTCGGTTCTCAGCCTGGCCCTGGTGGCCTGCGCCTCCAAGCCCAATCCAAATCTGGAACAGGCCCATAGCAACTACTCCGCGCTGATTGCCCAGCCGCAAGCGCAGAGCCTGGCCTCCCTGGAGACCAAAGAAGCCGGCGACATGCTCGCCCGTGCTGACCAGGCTTATGCCAACGGCCAAACCCCAGCGCAGGTCGACCACCTGGCCTATATCACCAACCAGCGCGTGGAAGTGGCCAAGCAAACCCTGCTGCTGAAAAACGCGGAACAAGGCCTGGCCCAAGCCCCGGCCCAGCGCACTCAAGCTCAGCTGGATGCGCGTAACGCTCAGGTCGACACCCTGCTGCAACAGCTCAAACCCAAAGAAACTCCGCGCGGCACCGTGATTACCCTGGGCGACGTACTGTTCCAGATCGACCGCTCGGAGCTGACGCCAAATGGCCTGCAAAACGTGCAGCAGTTGGGTAACTACCTGCAGCAGAACCCCAACAGCCAAGTGGTAGTGGAAGGCTTTACCGACAACACCGGTACCACCGACCACAACCTGCGCCTGTCCCAGGCCCGTGCTGATTCGGTGCGTAGCGCCTTGGTGGCCATGGGGGTTTCGCCGACCCGCATTACCACTCACGGCTTCGGCAAGGACTATCCGGTAGCGAGCAATGCTTCACCGGATTCGCGCACCTTGAATCGCCGTGTGGAAGTGACCATTGCCAATGGTCCTGCGCCGGTAGCACCGCGCGTGCTGTAAAGCAGTAGCGGTTTTGTAGCGACAGCAACCCCCCGCTTTTTAGCGGGGGTTTCTGTTTCTAACTAAGCCCCGACGCCTATAAAAAAGCCCCGCATTGGCGGGGCTTTTGCGTGCTAACAGGACAATTTACTGGCGCGCATTAAGCTGCTGCTGCAGGTTTTGCACCTGGCTTTGCAGGGTGCTGATATTGCGCGTCATCTGCGCGCGGAAAGCGTCGAACTCGCTGGTGTTAGCGCTGGCAGCCGGAGTGGCCGGGCGGTTTTCCTGCTCGCTTTTGAGCACCAGCAGGTCCTGCTCAAGACGGCTGATGGCAACATTGGGGTTGCCTTGCTTTTTCAGCGCTTCGATATCGGCACTCAGGCTTTTCAGCTGGGCATCAACTTTGCCGTTGTCGCCTTGGGCGGCCTTGAGCGCTGCCTGATCACTGGCCAAGGTTTTCAATTTGCCGTCAAACTGGCCGCTGGCGTCTTGGGTGGTTTTCAGGTCGGCAGCGATGTCGTCAGCACGCTTGCTTTGCTCGGTCTGTTTGCTGGTGACGCTTTGCAGTTGCTTGGTGAGGTCGGCGACCTTGGTTTCCAGGCTTTTCACTTGCAGACGCAGGGCTTCGCTGCCGCTGGTGACGTTGGACTCGGTGGCCACCACCTTGCCGGAGATATCCTGAATACGCCCGGCGGCATCTTCGCTAATGCGCGCAAAGCTCTCTTGGGTGGCGACCAATTGCTGGCTCATCAGGTCGATCTGCTGATGACTCCACCAGCCCAATCCGGCAAAGGCAATCATCAACGCGGCGACCAAGGCCCACAGCGGCCCCGTGCTGGCCGCCTTGGTTTTGCCCGGCGCGACGTAGCCGCGGTCGACATGGGCGGCGTGACGACCGTGCTCGTGGTGGTCAGCGGGAAATTCGTGGTCGCGTGCGTCAGTGGTCAGGCTGGGGACGTTGTCCAGTTCATCAAGGGCGTCGTTACGCATGGTTCAACCTATAGGGCACGCAGGGGTGGGGTAACAAATGATCGAGCAACCGGCGGGCAGTATACCGAGCGCAGCGGCGGCGCCCAATGGTGCATAACGCACCGCAGCGGCGCGTGTAAAGCGGGCAAGACACCCCATGGACCGGCCGCAGGCCACGGGGTTCCTGATTTTGTGAACTGGTACAGCATTTGCTAACGATGTAACCGGGAGTAACAGAGCGTCTAGATCGGCCTAAGCCGGCGAACGCGAAATACCGTTACTGACCATGACCGTACTTAGCGCTCGCTTCGGCCTAAGTCCACAGGGGGAGAAATCGAATGGAACTGACCAAGTCTGTACTCGATTGCATGCAAACCTTACGTCGCCGTCTGCGCCAAGAACAGGACGTCGATATCCGCCTTAGCCAACCCGATGCCGTGATGCAGATGCTGATCGCCTGCGCGGCATCCGATGTTGACGACACTCGACAACTGGGCGCCAAACTCAGTGAGCTGACCAATATCCGTATGGCGCCGCCAGCAGCGCCACAACTGAGCGAAGCCGAGCTGATCGCCAAGTACACGCGCTATGCCGGGCCGCTACGCGGTTAAGGCTGGCCGACCACTTTCCACCAGGTGCAGAACTCGTCCAGCGCAGTCCAGATTGGGGTCTGTGGGTTGTAGTCGAGTTCGCGCCGCGCGCGGCTGATATCCAGGGAAAAATCCTTGGACATCACCGCAACCCCCAAACGAAACAGGCTCGGCTGCGGGCGTCCCGGCAGGAGCTTGCAGACGGTTTCATTCAGGGTGGCGGCGGTATAAGCCAGGCCGACAGGCACGTGTTTGGTCACCGGCGGCAACTCCAGTTGGCGCAGCACGTAATTGACCACATCCCACAGCGGCAGCGGCGCACCATTGCTGATGTTGTAAACCTTGCCCAGTGCCGGCCCTGCTGCCAATAAGCTGCTGAGCAGCGCCTCGTTGAGGTTTTGCATACTGGTGAAGTCGACCTTGTTCAGGCCGTCGCCGATGATCGCCAGACGGCCTTTGCGCTGCATGTCAATCAACCGTGGAAAGATACTGGTATCACCGGCGCCGGTAACAAACCGCGGGCGCAACGCGATCACTTCCAGACCAAACTCCTGCGCCGCCATCACCTCTTGCTCGGCGATAAATTTGGTTTCGCCGTAGTGATCGACAAACTTCTTCGGCACCTGTTCTTCACGCAAGCCAACATGGGCGTTGCCGTCGAAATACACCGAGGGCGAGGACAAATGCACCAGACGGCGAACCTTCTGACTCAGGCAGGCCTCGATAACGTTTTGCGTGAGCACCACATTGCCGTTGTAAAAGTGCTCGCGCTTGCCCCAGGTGCCGACAGCACCGGCGCAATGCACGACCATTTCCACGTCATGACAGAGCGTGCGCACCAAGCTGGAATCACTGAGATCCCCCTGCACGAATTCGGCGCCGCGCTTGATCAAATGCGCCACCGCCTCCGGGCGGCGGCCATTGATGCGCACCGACAAGCCCTGCTCCAAAGCAAAACGAGCAAAGCGCCCGCCGATAAAGCCACTGGCCCCTGTCACCAAAATCTTCATCGCCCACCGCCCTGTTTTTGTAATGGCCGTGACTGTAGCAAGGCACGGTGTGCTTGTAGTGTGACGTGGCGAGCCAAGGTGATGACGTGTTGTGCGCACCCATGCTGCGTTGAGCTTGGGTTGGGTTGAGCGTAGGTTGGGTTAAGCTCAGCGAAGCCCAACCTACCCCAACCTACGCTGCACCAGCACGTCCAAGGTGGCGCGCTGCAAATGCCGGGTCAGCTCGCCGAGCAGCTCACCGCCGTTACGCCAATGGTGCCAGTACAACGGCACGTCAATCGGCACATCCGGCTGCAGTTCGCGCAACGCGCCTTTGGCCAATAATTCATTCACCTGCAGTTCCGGCACCAACCCCCACCCCAGGCCTGCCTCGGTCAGGCGAATAAAGCCCTCGGATGACGGGCACAGGTGATAGGCGAAAGCGCCCTCCACGCCCAGGCTGGCAAGGTAGCGATGCTGCAGAAAATCATCCGGGCCAAACACAATCGCTGGCGCGAGGGCCAAGCTCTGCGCATTCACCCCGGCCCGAAAATGCCGGGCAATAAAGTCGGGGCTGGCCAGGGCCCGGTAACGCATGGCACCCAACGCCAAACTGCGCGCGCCCGCCACGGGCCTGTCGGTAGCGCAGACGCAAGCGGCCACATCACCACCGCGCATGCGCTTAAGGCCGACCTCCTGGTCTTCCACCACCAATTCCAACAACACCCGATGCTGCGCACAAAATGCCGCCACCGCCTTTGCCCACCAAGTGGCCAGGCTGTCGGCATTGATAGCGATACGTAAACGCTCAGGCGCCGCGCCGTCGTCCAACGCCGGCACCTGGCTGGAGAGATCACGTTCCAGCAAACGCACTTGCTGCACATGGTTAAGGAGGCGCCGGCCAATTTCCGTCGGCGCCGGCGGTGCGCCGCGCACCAACACCGGCTGGCCGACCCGCGCCTCCAGCAGCTTGATGCGCTGCGAAATCGCTGACTGCGACAGCCCCAGCACCTGCGCAGCGCGTTCAAAGCCAGCCTGCTCGACTACCGCGGCCAATGCCGCGAGCAGCTTGTAATCAAACACTATCAATTCTCCTAATGTGAGATCAGCAGGATTCGTTTCTCTTATACAACCTTGCACCGCAGACTCGCCACACGAATCACCTCTCAGGATTTTTTGCTATGTGGCAAAGCTATTTCAACGGGCTGCTGGTGGCCGCCGGCCTGATCGTCGCCCTTGGTGCGCAGAACGCGTTTGTCTTGGCGCAAAGCCTGCGTCGTGAACACCATCTGCCGGTGGCGGCGTTGTGTGTGTTGTGTGATGCGCTGCTGGTGGTGGCGGGTGTGTTTGGCTTGGCCACACTGCTGGCGCAGAGCCCGATTTTGCTCGGCGTGGCACGTTGGGGCGGCGCTGCATTTCTGCTCTGGTATGGGGTTAAAGCGCTACGCCGTGCGTATAAACCTGAAGCGTTAAACGAGGCCGCCAACGCCGGGCCACGCTCGCGCAAAGCGGTGCTGCTGACGGCCTTGGCAGTCACGCTGCTAAACCCCCATGTGTACCTCGATACCGTGCTGTTGATTGGCTCGCTCGGCGCTCAGCAATCCGTACCGGGCGCCTACGCAGCGGGCGCGGCCAGTGCCTCGTTGATGTGGTTTTTCACCCTGGCATTGGGTGCTGCCTGGTTGGCACCGTGGTTAGCGCGGCCGGCGACCTGGAGAGTACTGGACCTCAGTGTGGCGCTGATGATGTTCGTCGTTGCAGGGCAACTAATAGCGGGCTGACCGGTCAACCAAATCGAGTGCCGTGGCCGTGACATTGCGCAAAAAGCCGTTGTAGTCAGCTGCAAAGCCCGCTCTACAGGGCTTTCCCACACAGTTGCTGCGTGTTTATGCGAAAGCCCCGGTGCTATGATCCGAACCCTGCGGCGCAAAGAGTAAAAACTCACCGCCGCAACTATGGCCGCCCGTGATCGGCCCTGCGCTTACCGCAACTGACCCTGATTAGGAGAATCACCCATGGCTTTCGAATTGCCTCCGCTGCCGTATGCCCACGACGCGCTGCAGCCGCACATCTCCAAGGAAACCTTGGAATTCCACCACGACAAGCACCACAACACCTACGTCGTGAACCTGAACAACCTGGTGCCAGGCACCGAGTTCGAAGGCAAAACTCTGGAAGAAATCGTTAAGACTTCTTCGGGCGGCATCTTCAACAACGCTGCTCAAGTGTGGAACCACACCTTCTACTGGAACTGCCTGGCGCCTAACGCCGGCGGCCAACCGACTGGCGCTCTGGCTGATGCCATCAACGCCGCTTTCGGTTCGTTCGACAAATTCAAAGAAGAATTCAGCAAAACCTCCATCGGCACCTTCGGCTCCGGCTGGGGCTGGCTGGTGAAGAAGGCTGACGGTTCCCTGGCCCTGGCCAGCACCATCGGCGCTGGCTGCCCGCTGACTAGCGGTGACACCCCGCTGCTGACCTGCGACGTCTGGGAACACGCTTACTACATCGACTACCGCAACCTGCGTCCGAAGTACGTCGAAGCGTTCTGGAACCTGGTCAACTGGAAATTCGTGGCTGAGCAGTTCGAAGGCAAAACCTTCACCGCTTAAG
>NZ_JBBNAH010000681.1:0-5356 GCF_037994325.1 Pseudomonas sp. | reverse complement strand
CCAGCAGGCACGGCAGCACTAAAAATACCAACAGCCAGCCAAGCCCGGGCGTAAGCAGCCAGGCCGATAGTTTCCTATCAGCGTGCAATGAACTCATTGAAACGACTCTCTACGGGCACATGCGAGGGGGCGTAGGTTGGGTTGAACGAAGCGAAGCCCAACAGGCCGGCGCGTATCGGTCTTGCCCGTTGGGCTTCGCCTATGGCTCACCGAACGCGGACCGACCCAACCTACGATTTAGCGGCGTTTAGCTACCCGAGGCCATGATTTCGGTGACGGCGCGGGTGTAGGCCTTTTGCGTGGCGCCGCCGACATCCCGCAATTGCTCCATCTTCAGCAACTCAGCCGGGCTGGTGGTGAGGTTGGGGTACTGCTTGAGCAGGTCGGGGGCGAGCCCTTCCATGGCCGCTTGGTTGGGCACTTTGTAGAGGATGTTTTCCGCGACCCAGGCGTGGTTTTCCTTGGCCAGCATAAAGTTGATGAACTTGAACGCTTCATCCTGATGCTTGGAGCTTTTCAGCACGACCATGGTGTCGACCCACAGGTCGGAGCCTTCTTTGGGCACGGTGAATTTGATTGCCGTGTTGGCCTGGGTACCGTAGTTGCACCAGCCGTCCCAGGCGTGGGCCATCAGCGCCTCGCCCGAGGCGAGCTTGGAGTAGAAGGTGGTGTCGTCAAAGGAGAGGATGCGTTTTTTCGCTGCGATCAGCTCTTCGCTAACGGTGGCCAAGTGCTTGGCGTCGGTGTCATTCACCGACCAACCGTTGGCGAGAAAACCGGCGCCGAGCATCCAGCGGTCGGTGGCCAGCAGGGTGACTTTGCCTTTTAGCGCATCGCTGGGGTTGAGCAGTTCTTTCCAGCTGCTGGGGGCAGTGGCGATTTTGTCGGAGCGGTAGCAGATGCCGGTCGTGCCCCAGGTGTAGGGCACGGAGAAGGTGTTGCCGACGTCGTATTCCAGCTTGCCCGCTTCGGGGTAGAGGTTTTTCAGGTTGGGTAGTTTGGCCGGGTCGATATCGGCCAGCAGGCCTTGCTTGTGCAGCACTTCGGCGAAGGGTGAGGAAACAAAGACCACGTCGTAGCCTTCGCCACCGTTGGCCATCAGTTTGCCCATGATTTCTTCGTTGGTGGCGTGCAGCGCTTTGTCGGTGTCGACGCCGCTGGCGGCCTTGAATTTGTCTAACGCATCGGGGGCCATATAGCCGTCCCAGATGGAGATCACCAGGTCTTTAGCGCTGACCGCTTGAGCCGTTATAGCCAGGGAAACAGCGAACCCCAGTGACACGAGGTTTTTCAGCTTACTCATGTTGCGCGCTCCTAACGACTGTTGTTGTTGGTGTTCGAAGGCAGTGCAGCAAAATCTAGCTAATATGTTTTTTTTTCGAAATTAAGACTGACAAAGTTATATGTCAACGCTTTTTTCGCAGGCATGTTGTGTTCTTGTTGGCCACCAGTTGCTATGGCATAAGGTGGCCCAGCACTTGATTGCAGGGATTACCGGCTTGAGCAGCAGCAACGAAAAAAAACCACGGGGCAACCACCTGGAACTGGCCCGGCGCATTCTTGAACATGTGCAGGAGAGCGGCCTGGTGGTCGGTTCGGCCTTGTCTGAGCAGGCGTTGGCGCGCACGTTTCAGGTGTCTCGCACTCTGGTGCGGGCGGCGCTTAAGGTGTTGCTGGAAGAAAATCTGCTCAGCCATGAAGCCGGCAAGGGCTACAGCGTGCTGGCGCTGCCGGCCAACCAGGCGGTAAGCCTGGCCTTGCCGCAGGCGGAGGAAGAAGCCTTGGCCACCTCGGCCTTGCGCGACCGCATGGCTGGGCGGTTGGGCAACAGCATCAGCGTCAGTGAGTTGATGCGCCGCTACAACATTGCTCGCCCGGCCGCGCAGAAAGTCATCACTCAACTGAGCGAAAGCCAGGTGCTAGAGCGTGGGCCGGGGCAATCGTGGCTGTTTCGCCCGCTGTTGAATAACCTCGCAGCGCTGGAAGATAGCCTGCATTACCGGCTGATCATGGAGCCGCAAGCACTGCTTAGCCCAGGCTTTGAAGCCGACTTGGCGCGCCTGGCATTGCTGCGCGAAAGCATGGAAGTGCTGCTCGGGCAGAGCATCGGCACCTTTGATATTCAGCAGTTTCGCGAGTTGGATATCAGCTTTCACGAATGCATCGCGCAGAGCTGTGGCAACCAATTTATTCGCGACGCCCTGCTCCATCACCAGGCGTTGCGACGCTTGCCCAATCTGCTGCCGATGGTTAGCGTGCACCGCCTGCAAGAGGCGCTGCGCGAGCATTTGCGCATCATCGAATGCATCGAGCGCGGGCAGATGGAAATCGCCGCCGACCTGATGCGCCTGCACTTGCGCCTGTCTTCGGCGCAGCGGCCGCAGACCGCTAACCGTGGCGTGCCGCAGGTGGGCTTGGTGCGGCGCTAAAGCAATTTGCTACGCGGCTGGTTTTTTTGTGCTAAAAAATACCGCGTAGCTAAACCTCGATATCACCGTCATTGCCGCGCAGGCGGGAATCCAGAGTCGCGAAGGAGTCACCGTTGGCTGGCTGACCTTCGTACCTGGGCCCCCGCCTACGCGGGGGCGACGGTGGCTCTCCGACGAAGTGTGGATTCCCCTGCATGTCCAAAGAACCGCTAATCGCCTTTTTCCCTGAAGCCAGCTTTGGTGCCGCGCTGAACTGCATTGGCATTGCCCAGGTGCTTAAGGGCTTGGGCGCTAAGCCGGTGTTTATTTGCCATGCGCATTTTCAGGGGATTTTCGCCGAGTACGGCTTTGCCGAGTTTCCGATTCCGGCGCAGACCAAGCTGTCCGCCGCTGAGCATCAGCATTACTGGGAAAACTTCATTGAGAAGAACATTCCCTACTTCGACCAGACACCGCTGGAGCAAATCGACAGCTACGTAGCGCCGGCCTGGGAAGCGATCATCGACACCGCTATCGAGGCGGAAAAGCCCTTGCAGCAGTTGCTCGCCCGCTTGCGTCCGGATGTGATCGTGCTCGACAACGTGGTCACCTTTCCGGCCATCAGCAAAGCCGGGTGCCCGTGGGTGCGGATGGTGTCGTGCGCGGAAACCGAATTGCCCGACGCGGCGGTGCCGCCGTATTTGTCCGGTTGTGCCGGCAGTGATAAGGCCGCGCGCACGGCGTTTGTCAGCCGCTATAACGCAGCAGTGGCGCCAGCCCATGCACGCTTTTCGCGCTTTCTGGAAAGCTGCCAGCACCCACTTTGCCCACCGGGGCAGTTTCTCGATGACTCGCCGTATTTGAACCTGTTGCTCTCGCCCACCCCGGTTCGTTACAACCGTGAACAGCCGTTAACACCTGAGCGTTATGTGTACCTGGATGGCTGCGTGCGCTCCGAAGCCCCCTATGTGGTGCCGGAGTTTCCCGCCCATAACGATGCACCGCTGATCTACGTGAGCTTTGGCAGTTTGGGTGCGGCCGATGTGCAAATGATGAAGCAGTTGATCGCCACGGTGGCCGGCTTGCCGTACCGCTTTTTGATCAACGTCGGCGCCTACCGCGAGATGTACGACAGCGTGCCGGATAACGTCTACCTCGACAGCTGGTTTCCACAGCCTGCGGTATTGCGCGAGTGCCGGCTATTCGTGCATCACGGCGGTAACAACAGCTTTTGCGAGGCGCTGTATTTTGGCCTGCCGTCGGTGGTGATTCCCTACTGCTGGGACGGCCACGACAACGCGCGGCGGGCTGAAGAAGTAGGCGTTGGCGCGTATCTGCCGCGCTTCGCCGCGCCGCTGAAAGCCCTGCCAAATGCGCTGCAACGGTTGCTTGCGGACCTGCCGTTGGCGGAGCGTTTACAGGGCATCAGTCGCGCCATGCAGAGCAACCCAGGCAGCGAAGGGGCGGCCCGGGCGATTCTGGCGCTGACCGAATAGCCGGTAATTGGGCGCTAGAATTCTCTGCAATGCCCGTTTGGCGCGTTACTTGCGGTCGTAAATGTCGATTTCGACGTGGACGCAATTGCCATCATTGAGCCATTATCCGCACCTTGTTCTCGATTGGCTGATTTCGGCGTAGTACGAGCGCGAAGAGAAACCTGGCGATGCCTTCAATTCCCCTTCTGGTGTGTGATGACTCAAGCATGGCGCGTAAGCAGCTATTGCGTGCGCTGCCGCCTGAGTGGGCGGTGTCGATCACCGAGGTAAACAACGGCCAGGCCGGCCTTGAAGCCATTCGCAATGGTTTGGGCCGTGTGGTGCTGTTGGACCTGACCATGCCGGTGATGGACGGCTACCAGGTGCTCAGCGCGGTGCGCGAAGAGGGCCTGCAGGCGCACATCATCGTGATTTCCGCCGACGTGCAGGAAGAAGCGGTGCGCCGCGTGCTCGACCTGGGCGCCCTGGCCTTCCTACGCAAACCCTTCGACCCCGACGAATTCCGCGCCACCCTGCACACCCACGGCCTGCTCGCCGTGCCGCAGCAGGATATTGCCGCCAACACCCCCGCTATCGACGGGCCCACCAGCTTTCGCGATGTGCTGCAAGAAACCGTCAACGTCGCTATCGGCCGTGCCGGTGCGCTGCTGGCGCGGGTACTGGATGTGTTTGTGCAGCTGCCGGTGCCTAACGTCAATCTGCTGGAAGTAGGTGAGCTGCAAATGGCTCTGGCCGATGTGCAGCGCGGCGATGAACGCCTGACGGCTATTTGTCAGGGCTATATCGGCAGCGGCATTGCCGGCGAGGCGCTGCTGATTTTCCATGACTCGGAAATTGCCGATATGGCCAAGCTGCTGCACCGCGATGGCAATGATGGCGGCGACCTGGAAATGCTCCTTGACCTCTCCACCCTGGTGATTGGCGCCTGCCTGGCGGGCATTGCCGAACAGATCGATGTGGTGTTTTCCCAGAGCCACCCGCAGATTCTTGGCGAACACCTGGCGATCGACGAACTGATTCAGGTGAACAGCCGGCGCAACCAGAAAACCCTGGCGGTGGAAATCAGCTACAGCCTGGAAGGCCACGATATTCACTTCGACCTGTTGATGTTGTTCAGCGAAGACTCGGTGCAGTTGCTAAACAAAAAACTCGCGTACTTGATGAACTAGGCGGCCACCATGAACGAGCCGATCGACCTCAACGAATTTCACTGGCTGCTCGCCATTGTGCAGAGCATTGACGTGGGCGTGGTGGTGTTCGACGAGGACTACCGGGTGCTGGTGTGGAACACCTTTATGGAAAACCGTTCTGGCGTGCAGCCAGCGGTGGCCAATGGCAGTTCGTTTTTTGAGTTGTTCCCGGAAGTGGACAGCAAGTGGTTTCGCAAAAAGGTCGAAGGCGTTGCGGCCCTGGGCACCCCGGCGTTTACCGTGTGGGAGCAACGGCCGTACC
>NZ_JBBNAH010000680.1:0-8345 GCF_037994325.1 Pseudomonas sp. | reverse complement strand
CCCCTCTCCCGCTCGCGGGAGAGGGGCTGGGGTGAGGGCGAGCCAAACGCCTAACCACTCCCCGCATATGCGCAGAGCAGTTTTACATAGCAATTTATATCGGTTCGCCCGCGCCTTTAGCTCCCCTAGCATGACGTGCCTAACGCCGCATAAGCGGCAACGCGTGGGCTGATACCTGCCAGAAAAAATAGAGGAAGAAACACATGAGTGATGTGCGTGTACTGATCCTGCCCGGCCGCGGTAATTCGGGTGAGCAGCACTGGCAAAGTTATTGGCTCAGCGCCAACCCGACGTACCAACGGGTGGTGCAGCAGGAATGGCACAACCCGCACCGCGAGGACTGGGTGGAAGCCCTGCAAGCGGTAATCAGCCAGGACGACACACCGGTGGTGTTGGTGGCGCATTCGCTCGGGGTCAGCTTGGTCACCCATTGGGCCAGCCGCTACAGCGGGCCGGTTAAAGGCGCGCTGTTGGTGGCGCCCAGTGATCTGGAAGCGGCCGACTACCCCGCCGGCACCGAAGGCTTCACACCCATTCCGTTGAAAAAACTGCCGTTCGAAACCGTGGTAGTGACCAGCACCGACGACCCCAAGGTCACCCTTGAACGCGCCACTGAATTCGCCGCCGCCTGGGGCGCACGTCTGGAAGTGGCCGGCGCTCATGGGCATTTGGGCGCGGCATCGGGCCTTGGCGACTGGCCGTTTGGCGCCGAGCTGCTGAATCAGCTGATCGACCACGCCGTTACGGCATAAGCACGTAAACACTGGGTATTTCAGCTAGACCGGGTGTCGGTGATAACTTTCCGGCATTCATAAATCGGTTCTTACGACTTTATTGCATAACAAACGGCGAATTTATCGGTTCCAGCGCCCTCGCCGCATTCGTAATCTGAACCTGAAATCGCGCTCACCCTGCACAGGACAGCCGCGTCATTCCCATCCGACAGCAGCTCTGTGCCCCTTGCGCCTGTGCTGCTGAACCATGCAGGACATACGCACATGGCTCGCACTGATAAACGCACGCTTCGCTTTGGTATCGGCATTCAGGGGGGCGGTGGCCACTGGCGCGACCCGGCCATTTCCGACGGCGCGGTCTCTGATATTCAGAGTTACATCACACTGGCCCAGCTCGGTGAAGCGGCCAAGTTCGACTTCGCCTTTATTGCCGACTCGGCCTATATCTCCAAAGACGCCACCTGGCCGTTTTTAAGCCGTCTGGAGCCAGTGACCGCGCTGTCGGCGGTGTCTGCCGTCACCCGCCATATCGGCTTGGTCGGCACCATGACCACCTCTTACAGCGAGCCCTTCACCACCGCTCGGCAACTGGCCTCGCTGGATAAAGTGAGCAGCGGCCGCGCTGGTTGGAACGCCGTCACCTCGGCGCTGGAAGGCGTGGCCCGCAACCATGGTCACGACACCCTGCACACCCACGAGCTGCGCTACCGCATCGCCCAGGAATATATCGGCGTGGTCAACGGCCTGTGGGACTCGTGGGAAGACGACGCCTTTGTGCGCAACCGCGAAACCAACGAGTACGTCGACTTCAACAAAATGCACACGCTGGACCACAAGGGCGAGTTTTTCTCGGTGCAGGGTCCGCTGAATATCGAGCGCTCGCCGCAGGGCCGGCCGGTGCAGTTTCAGGCCGGTGCGTCCGATGCCGGACGCGACTTGGCGGCGCGCTACGCCGACGCGGTGTTCTCCGATTTCGCCAGCATTGGTTCCGGCGATTTGACCGAAGCCAAGGCGCAGTACGACGACATCAAGCGCCGGGTAAAAAGCTACGGCCGCGACCCGGAGAAAGTGCTGATTCTGCCGTCCATTGGCCCCATCGTCGGCGACACCGAGGAAGAAGCCGAGGCGCTGTATCAGGAGTCGCTGAAGTTTGTAGACGTCGAATTTGCGGTGAAGTACCTCAGCCGCTATTTCAGCTTTTTCGACTTCTCGCAGTTCCCGCTGGACGAGCCCTTGCCCGAGCTCGGCGATATCGGCAAAGACAGCTTTCGCTCCACCGCCGAGTACTACAAACGCATAGCCCGCGAAGAAAACCTCACCCTGCGCCAGCTTGCCCTGCGTGCGGCCAGCCCCAGGGGCGCGTTTGTCGGCACGGCGCTACAGGTGGCGGACAAGATCCAGCGCTTGTTCGAAGAGCCCATCGTTGACGGCTTTATCGTGTTTGGCCAGCACAAGCTGACCCAGCGCTTTATCGACAAAGTCATCCCGATTCTGCAAGCACGCGGGCTGTTCCGGACCGAGTACGAGGCCGACACTTTTCGCGGCAACCTCGGCCTGGATTTCCCGGAAAACCGTTACGCCCTCGCCCGCCGTCTGGGCGAGCACGAGAGGAAACAGGCATGAGCACCGTAGCCGCCACCCTGGCCCAGCCACAGTCCAACATCGAACAGCGCTTTAAAAAGGCCGCCACCTACCCGCGCCCGCAGCCGCCGGTATTTGCCACCGTCGACGAGGAGCGCCAGCACCGCAAACACAAGTTGGCCGCCGCCTTCCGCATCTTTGGCAAACTGGGCTATGACGAGGGCGTGATGGGCCATATTTCCGCCCGCGACCCGGAAAACCCTAATCACTTCTGGATGAACCCGTTTGGCCTGAGCTTTAACCTGATCACCGCCGACGACCTGCTGTTGATCAACCTCGATGGCGACCTGGTGCAGGGCGACGGCTTTCCCCATCCGGGGGGTATTCCATTGCACTCGGCGATTCTGTCGTTGCGCCCGGACATCATTTCTGTAGCCCATACGCACTCGTTGTATGGCCGCACCTGGACTACCAACGGCCGGCTAATTCCGCCAGCCAGCGCCGAGTCGGCGGTATTTTTTGAGCGCCACGCCATTTACGACAGCCATGCCCATGGCGAAGGCGACAACCTGGTCAATGCCCTGGGCAATAACCGCGCATTGCTGATGAAAAACCATGGCCTGCTCACGGTCGGCCAGACAGTGGATGAAACCGCGTACCTGTTTATTTCCCTGGAGAAAATCTGCCAGTCGCAGATTGCCGCTGAATCCATGGGCTCAACCCTGACCATGGATGAAGAGCACGCACGGCGCAGCGCCGAGCGCTTCCAACCGTACAGCGGCTGGCTGAATTTCCAGCCGGCGTACCAAAGCATTCTCCGCGAACAACCGGACCTACTCGGCAGCCATGCCCACCCAGACAGGAGCGCTCTGTGAAGTACCTGAACTCCCCCGCCCGCGCCTGGCGCAGCCTTTTGCTGGTGCTAAGCCTGATTGCCAGCGCCAGCCCGGCCTTGGCCGAAACCCCGCCCAAACAGATTCGCCTTGGCGGCCCGTCGCTGTCTTCCGCTGGCAACGACTATTGGGGCTGGGGATTGCTCGGCATTGCCCATGCCCGGGGTCTGTTTCAGGAGGAGTTCAAAAACGACGACACCGCGTTGAAGTTTATCGGTTTGAACACCGTGCCAATGGTGGGTGAAGCGCTGGCCAGCAGCCAATTGGACTTTGCCGGCCAGGGTGATTTGATCTCGTTGATCGGCCGTTCTGCCGGGTCGAAAACCCGTTACATCCTGCCGGTGAGCAAGTTCACCAACGCCTATCTCGCGGTGAAAAGCGGCTCGCCGATTCGCTCGGTGGCCGACTTGAAAGGCAAGCGCGTGGCGTACCTCAAGGGCAACTACATTCACCTGCAGGTGATCCGGATTCTGGCCGCCAATGGCCTGACCGAAAAAGATGTGCACCAGGTCAGCCTGGACGCCGCCACCGCCAGCGCCGCGCTCGGCACAGGTGATGTGGACGCCACCTTTGGCGGCGCCGATTTGCTCGCCCTGCGCGACAGCGGCCTGGCCGAAATTGTCTACACCACCCGCGACGACAACCCCAATGCCACCGCGCAAACCGGGCTGATTGTGCGCGACGAATTCGCCACCCAATACCCGGAAACTACCGCCCGCATCGTCAAGGTGCTGGTGCGTGCCGCCGCCTGGGGCTCGGATGAAGCCAACAAGGAAAGCGTCTACGGCCCGTGGTGGAGCTACCGCCTGCCGGCCGTGATTAAAGAAGACACCAGCGATCGCCCGTGGAGCGAACGCGCCAGTCCTTTGTTCGACGGCTTTTTGGTCGGCCAATACCAAGACACCTACCGGCGTGCCAAAGAGCTGAAATTACTGCGCGGTAAAGACTTCGATCTGGCGCAGTGGATGGACCGCAGCTTTCTCGACAAAGCCCTGCGTGACCTGAACCTGGAACACCGTTGGATCGCCCTGGATGAACGCGGTCAGCCCGCCGGTATCGCGGCGCAATGACGGCACACCAGCCCTTGCCTGCCGCCGAGCTAATGGCCGTGAAGCCTGCCGCGCCCACGCCATGGGCCGGGTTTGGCCACCAGGCGCTGCGTCTGGTGTGGCCGTGGTTATTGCCGGTGACCTTGGTGCTGCTCTGGTGGCTGAGCGCGCGCTACGAATGGGTGGCCTCGCAAGTGCTGCCCGGCCCCGACGTGGTGGTGGTCAGCGGCTGGGACATGCTCAGCAGCGGCCTGTTGCAGGAGCATGTGTGGGTCAGCCTGCAGCGCGTGTTGTTTGGGTTTGGGCTGGGCGTGATCAGCGGCTTGCTGCTGGGCGCCGCGATGGGGCTGTCGGAACGGGCCAGCGATTACCTCTATCCACTGGTTCGCCTGATCGCCTATGTGCCGCTGCTGGGTTGGCTGCCGTTGCTGATGCTGCTGTTGGGCATCGGCGAAACCCTGAAAGCCGTGCTGGTGGCGCAAGCCGCGCTGCTGCCGGTGGCGCTGAATACCTGCAACGCCATTCGCGCGGTGCCCAAACGCTTTCTCGAAGTGGGCCGTACCTACGGCTACAGCCGTCAGCAATTGCTCTGGCGAATTATTATGCCGGCCGCCTTTCCCACCGTGTGGAGCAGCATTCGCTATGCCCTGACCAAAAGCTGGTTGGCGCTGGTGGTGGTGGAGCTGCTGGCCTCGTCCGAAGGGCTGGGCTTTTTGATGGTCGACAGCCGTCAGCTGTATCAACTGGATGTGATGCTGGTGGCCGTGGCGAGCATTGGCGTGATCGGCTTTTTGCTCGACCTGGCCCTGGCCACGGTGGAGCGCCATATCTTGCGCTGGCGCCGTCCGGGCTTTGGCCAATGAAGGACCGCCCATGAACGCTGTTTCGTTTCGTCGGTTGCGCCGTGGCCTCACCCTGCCGCTGCTGATTCTGTTTGCCTGGTGGGCGGTGTATGCCTTTGGTATCACCGACAACAAGCTGTTTGTGCCGCCGGGAAAAGTGCTCGACGCGGCTTGGGAGCTGAGCGAAGGCGGCGCCGTGTGGCACACCTTGGGCCGCAGCTTGCTACGCGATATTGCCGGTTTTTTAAGCGGTAGCGGCTTGGGTTTGGCCCTTGGGGTAATGCTCGGTGTATCGCTGAAAACCGAGCGCTTTTTCGGCCTGACGCTGAACTCAATCAAGCAGGTGTCGCTGTTCGCCTGGCTGCCGCTGCTGTCGCTGTGGTTTGGCTTTGGCGAAGCCAGCAAGCTGGCGTTTATTGCCTGGGCGGCGTTTTTCCCGGTGTTGCTCAACACCCTGGAAGGCGTCAGCGGCGTGCCCCGCGAGTTGGTGGAAGTGGCGCGGGTGATGCGTTTTTCCCGCCGCCAGGTGTTTACCCGGTTGGTGTTGCCGGCGGCGCTGCCGTCGATTTTTAACGGTATCTACCTGGCGCTGGTGTTTTCCTGGATGGCCACCCTCGGCGCCGAATATATGCTCGGCTCCGGCGATGGTATGGGCGTGCTGCTGATGGAAAGCCGCACCGAATTTCGCATGGACCGCATGCTGCTCGGCATTGTGTTGGTCGGTGCGATCGGCTTTGCCCTCGACATCTCGGCCAAGGCCCTGGAACGCCGCCTGCTGCGCTGGCGCGACGGTCAGCCCTCCGGCGTTTGAGCCTCCCTCCTACTCTTTCAAGGACCCGCCCCATGGCCCATGCCGCCGCGTTGGAAATCAAACAGCTAAACAAGCAGTACCAGGTGGAGAACCGCCCCCTGACAGTGTTGGAAGACATCAACCTAAGCATCCACCCCGGCGAATTTGTCAGCGTGGTGGGCTCCAGCGGCTGCGGGAAATCCACCTTGCTGCGCCTGATCATTGGCCTGGAAGACGAATACCAGGGCGAGATTCTGGTCGACGGCAAACGCATTGTCGGCACCAGCTTGCAGCGCGGCATCGTGTTTCAGGAACACCGTTTATTTCCCTGGCTGACCGTGCGCGACAACGTGGCGGCCAGCCTGCTGAACGCCAAACTGTCGGCCAAGGAAAAAAAAGATTCGGTGCAGGCGCATATCGATATGGTCGGCCTGCAGGGTTTTGAAAATGCCTACCCGGCGCAGCTGTCGGGCGGTATGTCGCAGCGCGTGGCGATTGCCCGGGCGCTGGTCAGTCGGCCGGAAATTCTGCTGCTCGACGAACCCTTTGGCGCGCTCGACGCCCTTACCCGCAGCCACTTGCAGCGCGAGCTGCAAAACATCCTGCGCCAGGAAGGTATCACCGCGATCATGGTGACCCACGATGTGGAAGAAGCGGTGTTTCTCGGCGACCGCATTGTGGTGATGGAGCCACGGCCGGGGCGGATCAAACGCATTGTCGACATCCCGTTGGCGCGCCCGCGTGAACGAACCGGCTATGCCTTCGCCGCGATCAAGGACGAGATCATGAAAGACTTCTCCGAGATCCCACCGGAGCTGGATGCACTGCCGCCGCTGCTGCCGGTCGCCGAGACCTGGAGACTGACCTGGTGAGTGATGCCACAGGCAGCGCCACCGGCAACCTGAAGGGACAACGAAAACTGCTGCTGAGCTTTCTGGGGCTGAATGCCCTGGCCGGGCTCAGTGTGGGCGTGGCCAAGGTGGTGCTGTCGTTATTTGCCGTGTCGCTAGAGGCAGACGCCGTGCAACTGGGGCTGATCGCCAGCGCGCAAAGTTTAGGTATTTTGCTGATGAGTCTGCCGGCCGGCGTGCTGGTAGATCAGTACGGGCCGTTGCGGCTTTTTACCGTCGGCACGCTGATCAGTGGCGCGCTGTACCTGACGATGCCATGGGTCGATTCCGCCAGTCTGTTGTGCCTGATCATTCTGCTGATTAGCTGCTTTATGCCGCTGCGCATTGTGTCGCTGAGCGCCATGTTTATGCAGCAGATCAGTCGCGTTGGCGTCGGCATGGCCGGCTGGTTTCGCGCCACACATATGGGCGGCATGTTGCTGCTCGGACCGTTGGTGGCCGCCGCACTGCTGGAAACACTGGGCTTTTCCGGGAGCTACATCACCATCGGCGCCACCTTTTTCCTGCTGGTACTTTTAGCGCCTGGCGTGCTGCGCCATTACCAACACGCGAATGAACCGTTACGCACCCTGAGCCTTGGTGAACTCAAGGCACAAGTGGCGTTGCTGGGCAGCGACGGTTTATTGCGTAGCGCGTGCCTGCGGGAGTTTTGTATTCAGGCCGTCCATCAGTTCTACAGCTTCTTTATCGCCGTTATTGCCATCCAGACCTTTCACTTTCAGTTGGCCAGCGCGGCCGCATTGATTTCGGCACAAGGCACCAGCTTTGTATTGGCACTGTTGATAATGGGCGGCGTTGCCTCACGGGTACACGAACAGATGTTCTTTCGCACCAGTTGCGCAGTGATTGGCGGCGCCCTGTTGACGCTGGGCGCGACCGGTAGCGAGTGGGCGCTGTGGCTAGGCGGCATCGGCCTTGGCTGGGGCTTGGGGATGCTGCAGATTGTCAATATTTCCTGGTTTGCCAAGGTGGGCGCGCAGCGCGGCCAAGGCCGTATCGCGGGGCTGAGCACCTTTGTTGGCCCGGCGGGCGCGTTGGTGGGCAGCGCGGTGGGCGGCACCGTCGGCCATTGGTTTGGACTGCAGTGGATGTTTGTGCTGATGGCGCTGGTGTTTGTCGGGTTTCTGCTAAACAGCTTTAATCCTTCATATTCCAAAAACAGCTTACCAGATAATTATTAATAACTTCTCGCGCGAGCTGCTGTTCTCTACCATGTCACGCCGTTCTTTGTAGGAGGGGGCTATACAACAGCATCGCGGCTAAAGCCCCACAAGGACCGAAGTTTGCCCCACGCATCACCGCTCGAAACAGGAAGCCCACTATGAATTTCCAACAGCTGCGCTCCGTGCGTGAAGCCATCCGTAAAGGCTTCAACCTTACCGAAGCCGCCGATGTACTGTGCACCTCGCAGTCTGGAGTTTCCCGGCAACTGCGCGAGCTTGAAGAAGAACTGGGCGTGGCGATTTTCGAGCGCTACGGCAAACGCCTGACCGGCCTTACGGCACCGGGTCGCGATATTGCGCGCATCATCGACCGCATTCTGGT
>NZ_JBBNAH010000679.1:0-9378 GCF_037994325.1 Pseudomonas sp. | reverse complement strand
ATACAGCACACAGCAAAACGCCTCCCTAAGGAGGCGTTTTGCGTTTCACAGGCGCGCTAATCAGCTATGCAGGTCGAACCGGTCCAGGTTCATCACTTTGGTCCAGGCGGCGACAAAGTCTTTGACGAACTTGGCTTGTGCATCGGCGCTGGCGTAAACCTCGGACAACGCACGCAGTTGGGCGTGGGAGCCAAATACCAGGTCGACACGGCTGCCGGTCCATTTCACTTGCCCGGTTTTACGGTCGCGCGCTTCAAAGGTGTCGGCCGCTGGCGAAGTCGGCTTCCATTCCACGCCCATGTCCAGCAGGTGGGTAAAGAAGTCGTTGGTCAGCGCACCTGGGCGGCTGGTGAATACGCCATGTTTGGCATCACCAACGTTGGCGCCAAGCACCCGCAGGCCGCCCACCAGCACGGTCATTTCTGGCGCGCTAAGGGTCAACAGCTGGGCTTTGTCGACCAACAGTTTTTCTGCCGAGACGGTGTATTTGCCTTTCTGGTAGTTACGGAAGCCATCGGCGATCGGCTCGAGGAAGGCAAACGACTCAACGTCGGTTTGCTCTTGCGAGGCATCGGCACGGCCTGGGGCGAACGGCACGGTGACGGTTTGCCCAGCAGTTTTCGCCGCTTGCTCAACACCGGCATTGCCAGCCAGTACGATCAGGTCGGCCAGGGATATTTGCTTGCCGCCGACCTGGCCGCCATTGAACTCGCCCTGAATGCGCTCCAGGGTTGCCAGCACGTGAGCCAGTTGTGCCGGTTGGTTGGCTTCCCAGGACTTCTGCGGTTCCAGGCGCAGACGGCCACCATTGGCGCCGCCACGTTTATCCGAACCACGGAAGGTTGAAGCTGCAGCCCAGGCGGTGGACACCAGTTGCGCAACAGTCAGGCCGCTCGCCAGCACCTTGGCCTTGAGGGCCGCGACATCGCTGTCGTCCACCAGCGGGTGATTAACGGCTGGAATCGGATCTTGCCAGAGCAGTTCTTCGCTCGGGGTTTCCGGGCCCAGGTAGCGGGCCAGCGGGCCCATGTCGCGGTGCGTCAGCTTGAACCAGGCGCGGGCGAAGGCATCGGCCAACTCACCTGGGTTTTGCAGAAAGCGCCGGGAGATTTTTTCGTAGATTGGATCGAAGCGCAGGGCCAGGTCGGAGGTGAGCATGGTCGGCGCGTGGCGTTTGCTTGGGTCGTGGGCATCGGGAATCTTGCCTGCCCCGGCACCGCCTTTGGGTTGCCATTGGTGCGCACCGGCCGGGCTCTTGGTCAGTTCCCATTCGAAGCCGAAGAGATTTTCCAGGTACTCGTTGCTCCAGCGGGTGGGCGTTGAGGTCCAGGTCACTTCCAGGCCGCTGGTGATGGTGTCACCGCCTTTGCCCGAGCCAAATTTGTTGCGCCAGCCCAGGCCTTGCTCTTCCATGCCAGCGGCTTCGGGTTCCGGGCCGACATTGTCGGCAGGCCCGGCACCGTGGGTTTTACCAAAAGCGTGGCCGCCAGCGATCAGCGCCACGGTTTCTTCGTCGTCCATGGCCATGCGGCCGAAGGTTTCGCGGATATCCAAGGCGGATGCGCGCGGGTCCGGGTTGCCTTCCGGGCCTTCCGGGTTTACGTAGATCAAGCCCATTTGCACGGCGGCCAGTGGGTTTTCCAGATTGCGTTCCAGCTCGCGGCCTTCTTGTTCCGGACGTTTGGCCGGCTCGGCGACCAAGTCACCTTGGCCTGGCTCTTCCACTTCTTTGCTGGCTTTGCCGTAGCGCTTGTCGCCACCCAGCCAGACGGTTTCGGTGCCCCAGTACACGTCTTCATCGGGCTCCCACACATCCGGGCGGCCGCCGGAGAAACCAAAGGTTTTAAAGCCCATGGATTCCAGCGCCACGTTGCCGGTGAGCACGATCAGGTCGGCCCAGGAAATGGCGTTGCCATACTTCTGTTTGATTGGCCAGATCAGGCGGCGAGCTTTGTCCAGGCTGACGTTATCGGGCCAGCTATTGAGCGGGGCAAAACGTTGTTGGCCAGAGCCGGCGCCGCCACGGCCATCGCCGGTGCGATAGGTGCCGGCACTGTGCCAGGCCATACGAACAAAGAGTGGGCCGTAGTGACCGAAGTCGGCGGGCCACCAGTCTTGGGAGTCGGTCATCAGTGCTTCGAGGTCGCGTTTAACGGCGGCAAAGTCGAGGCTCTTGTAGGCCTTGGTGTAATCGAAGTCTTCACCCAGCGGGTCAGACTTAGAGGAATGTTGGTGGAGGATTTTCAGATTCAGCTGTTCGGGCCACCAGTCACGGTTGGTGGTGCCGCCGCCAGCGGCGTGATTAAACGGGCATTTCGATTCAGTCGACATTTTGTTCTTCCTTAAGGTCGCTTCATTCAGCTGTTCAGCCCTGCAGGGCTGGGACGCCAATGAGTAAGTTCAACAGTACGTTAATCCGCACGGGGCAAGCCTGGGATCTTTAGCGCCTTGGCGCTGTGGGCGAGGCTCTGTGTCCCCTCATCAGGTTGCACGGCTTCGACATGGGTCGAGGCCAGACCAAGACTAGACGTCTATGGGAAGAGTTCTAATAGATCGTACGTGCTGTGTTGATAGCCAAAGTCTTAAACGCTTGGCGGCAGCGCACCTGCTCACCGCCATCCCCGCGTAGGCGGGGCCCCAGGTGTGACGTGTTGAAAGGACTGAGGGTGCGGCCATCAAAGACTGAAACGATTGACCAGCACATTGAGGTCGGCGGCCAGGCGCGACAGCTCGTGGCTGGAGGCGCTGGTTTGGTGGGCGCCGGTGGCCGATTGCACCGACAGGTCGCGAATGTTCACCAGGTTGCGGTCCACCTCGCGAGCCACTTGCGCCTGCTCTTCGGCCGCGCTGGCGATCACCAGATTGCGCTCGTACATCTCGCTGATCGCGGCGGTGATTTGTTCCAAGGCAACGCCGGCGTTCTCAGCCAAGGTGCGGGTCGATTGCGCCCGCGCGCTGCTGCTTTGCATGGCGCTGAGCGCTTGGCTGGCGCCGGTGCGCATGCCGGCGACCATCTGTTCGATTTCCTGAGTGGAATTCTGCGTGCGGTGGGCCAAGGCACGCACCTCATCGGCCACCACGGCAAAGCCGCGCCCTGACTCGCCTGCCCGCGCCGCTTCAATGGCGGCGTTAAGGGCGAGCAAATTGGTTTGCTCGGCGATGGCGCGAATCACGTCGAGCACTTTGCCGATGTCTTGCGATTGCTCGGCCAACTGACGCACCTGGGTGGCGGTGGTTTCCATATCGCCGGACAAATCGGTGATGGCGGTAATGGTGTCGCTCACCCGGCTTTGCCCCACCTGCGCCGATTGGTTGGAAGCTTTGGACGCTTCCGAGGTGGACACCGCATTACGCGCCACTTCATCCACCGCCGTGCTCATCTCGTTCACCGCCGTGGCGGCCTGTTCAATCTCATCGTTCTGGCGCAGCAGGCCTCGACTGGCCTCTTCGGTGACGGCATTCAATTCTTCGGCAGCAGCGGCCAACTGGGTGGACGAGCCGGATATCTGCGCCAGGGTTTCCCGCAGGTTTTGCTGCATACGGCCCAGGGCATCTTGTAGCTGGCTAACTTCGTCGCGGCCACTGACCGCAATCGGTTTGGTCAGGTCACCAGCGGCCACAAACTGCGCCGCCTGCACGGCATCGCGCAGCGGCCGCACGATACTTTGCGTCAGCAGCCAGGCAAGCAATACGGTGCCCAGCGCCGCGAGCACGATCACCACCATCACGATCAAGCGCGAGTCGGCGTAGTCGGCGCTGGAGGCCTGCCCTTCGCGCTCAATGCCTTTGCCGTAGATATCGCCCAACTCCGCCAACTGCGCGCCAGTGCCGTCGACCACCGGCTTCATATCGACCAGCAATAGCTTGTTCAACGCCTCGCGATCGCCACTGCGGGCAAGGTTGAACGAGTCGCTCATGCCACGCTGGTAGGCGGCGAAATCCTTTTTGAATTGCTCGTAAAGCCGCTGTTCATCGGGTGAATCAACAAAGGCTTCGTAGTCGCTGATGTTCTGCGTCAGCACCTTGTTACGCGCTTCGTACTGGCTCACGTAGGTGTCGATATTTTGCGTGGCCGGATCGAGCGCCATACGCAGGGAAATGGTGCGGATGCGCAGCATGTTTTCGCGAATGGCATCGACGATGCGAATGCTCGGCACCCAGTCACGCTCAATGGCGGTCGCACGGTCGCGGATGCTCGACATCTGGCTCAGGGAAAACACCCCAAGAAAGGCCACCGCCAACGCGATTAACGCAAAGCCAAACGCCGCGCGGCGGGCAATATTCAGGTTACGTAGCAGCATGAAAGGTCTCACTCATCCGTGGGCATTATTAGAGTTGTTAGGGTGCTGTTATCTGACAACCATGTCGGCGCTGACCAGATCGACTTTAGTCCTAGCCCTGGAAAAAACATCCAGCCAGATTGGCGAAAGCTCTGCAACGGGCGTTTCAGTTGACTGCGAAGATAACTCGAAGCAGCGGCGCAGGTGGATGTTGCTGAATATGTCAATGCAGTCATATGATGACTGACGACAATCACAACAACAAAGGAAACTCCGTAATGAGCACACCGCACTTTTTGGCCGTCGCCCTCGCCACTGCATTGGCGTTGCCCGCACAGGCTGCTACCTACGCGTACATCTCCAGCCCCAACGATGGTTTGATCTCGCAATACCAGTTGGACGAGAGCACCGGCGCGCCAACGCTGGTGGAACAAACGCCGGCTGGCAGCAAGGTCAATCCGATGGCTATTAGCCCGGATGGCCAGGTGCTGTATGCCGCCCTGCGCGTGGCGCCTTTTAGTGTGCTCAGTTATCGCATCGAGCCGAAAAACGGCCATCTGGAAAAACTCGGCCAAGCGCCCTTGGCTGACAGCCTGGCGTACATTTCCACCGACCGCAGCGGTCGTTTCCTTATGGGCGCGTCTTACGGCGCCAGCCTGCTCAGCGTGCAGGCCATCGACGCCGAGCACCGGGTTTCCGACAAGATTGACGTGTACAAAACCGGCCCCATCGCCCACTCGATTCGCAGCGACCGCAGCGACAAATTTGTCTATGCCGCCAACCTGGGCACCGACAGCGTGCTGCAGTTCAGCCAGAACAAACAGACCGGCGCACTGACACCGATTGGTTCGGGCGCTGCCGCCGCACCGGCCAAAATGGGCCCACGGCATTTGGCGTTCTCGCCCAATGGCAAGTTTTTGTATGTGGTCGGCGAGTTGAGCGGCACCGTGGTCGGCTATGCCATCGACGCCAGCAGCGGTGCCTTGCGCCAAGTGAGCGAAGCGCAAAGCGTGCCGGCCTCATTGAAACTGGCCGAAGGTTTGATCCGCAACGCCGCCAATAACGACCTTAAAGACGACCCGACTCCACGCATCTGGGCCGCCGATATTCGCCTGTCGCCAGACGGCACCTTGCTCTACACCACCGAACGCACCACCAGCAGCGTCTCGGCGTTCAAGGTCGAGCCCAGCAGCGGCGCCTTGACCTTTATCGGCAACTTCCCCGTGGCGGAAAAACAGCCGCGCAATATCGCCTTCTTCCCCAGCGGCAAATGGCTGCTGGTCACTGGCGAAAAAAGCGCGGTCATCGGCAGCTACGCCGTGGCGAAAGACGGCAGTTTAAAGCGCGTCGGTGAAGCGCCATCAGGCGACGGCGCGTTGTGGATCGAGATGTGGCAATCGCCCAAGTAAGCGTTACCAGAGCCAGCAGGTGGCGCCAGCGGCACTGGCCGCCACCTACCAGATTCCGTACCATCCGCCCCCCTCTTTGCCGCCCCGCAGTCGCTTGCCATGAAACCCGCTCGCCTTCGCGCCGACCTTCTTGCCGGCCTTACCACCTCGTTTGCCTTGGTGCCTGAGTGCATTGCCTTTGCCCTGGTTGCCCACCTCAATCCGCTAATGGGCCTGTATGGCGCCTTTATTATCTGCACCCTGACCGCGCTGTTTGGCGGGCGGCCAGGCATGGTTTCTGGCGCAGCGGGGTCGATGGCGGTGGTGATCGTCGCCTTGGTGGTGCAACACGGCGTGCAGTATTTGCTGGCCACGGTGTTGCTTGGCGGGTTGATCATGGTGCTGTTTGGCGTGCTGCGCCTGGGCAAACTGATTCGCATGGTGCCGCACCCGGTGATGCTGGGTTTTGTAAATGGCTTGGCGATCATCATTGCCCTGGCCCAACTCGAGCATTTCAAAGCCGGCGAACACTGGCTAAGCGGCACGCCGCTGCTGCTGATGGTGGGTTTGGTGGCAGCAACCATGGCCATCGTTTACCTGCTGCCGCGCCTGACCCGCGCAGTGCCGCCGGCATTGGTGGCTATTTTGGCCGTGGGCGTGGCGGTGTACCTGCTTAACCTGCCAACCCGCACCCTCGGCGATATGGCGCATATTGCCGGCGGGCTACCGAGCTTCGCGTTTCCAGAGCTGCCATGGACCGTGGAAACCCTGCGCATCATCGCGCCCTATGCGCTGCTGATGGCCATGGTCGGTCTGTTGGAAACCCTGCTCACCCTTAACCTTACCGATGAAGTCACCGAAAGCCGTGGCTACCCCGACCGCGAATGCGTGGCCCTGGGCGCGGCGAATATCGTCTCGGGTGCCTTTGGCGGTATGGGCGGCTGCGCCATGATCGGTCAGACCGTGATTAACCTCAGCTCCGGCGGCCGTGGGCGGCTGTCGGGCGTGGTGGCGGGGGGAATGATCCTGCTGTTTGTGCTGTTTCTATCGCCGCTGATTGAGCGCATTCCGCTGGCAGCGTTGGTTGGGGTGATGTTTGTGGTGTCGCAGCAAACCTTCGCCTGGGCCTCGCTGCGGGTACTGCGCAAAGTGCCGGTAAACGACATGCTGGTGATAGTCGCCGTCACCGTTATCACCGTGTTCACCGACCTCGCTACGGCCGTGCTGCTGGGCATCATCATTGCCGCACTGAACTTCGCTTGGCAGCACGCCCGCGAGCTGTACGCCGACGCGCACTTGGCCGCCGATGGCAGCAAGTTGTATCAGGTGCATGGCACGCTGTTCTTCGCCTCGGTCACGCCGTTTCTCAACCAGTTCAACCCGGCCGACGACCCCGAGCAGGTCACCCTGGATTGTGCGCATTTAAGCTTTGTCGACTATTCGGCGATTGCCGCGCTGAAAACCCTGCGCGAGCGCTATAGCAAGGCGGGCAAGCATTTGCGGGTGGTGCACTTGAGCGAACGCTGCAAAAAACTGCTTAAACGCGCCGGGGAGTGAAAGCAGGCGCTCTTTGTAGGGGGTGCTGTGCGCACCATTGCGATATCAGGCATATCGCTCAATGCCGGCAGCACACCCTACGAGTTCAGCGTTCGGCTTACTGGCTGCCAAACATCGTGGTCCAGTAAATGCCTGCATCGCTTTTTGGGTCCAGGGCATAGGCCGCGCCAAGCTCGCGGTACTGCGGGTTCATCAGGTTGGCGCAGTGGCCGGGGCTGGCCAGCCAGCCGTCGAGCACTTTGCGCGGGCTGTCGTTACCGGCGGCGATGTTCTCGCCAATCGCCTGCCCGGCATACCCTGCCAGCTCGGCACGGTCGCCCGGGGTGCGGCCGTCGCGGTCTTTGTGGTCGAAGAAATTGCCGTTAGCCATCGCCCGGCTATGGGCTTCGGCAGCACCGGCTAAGGTGTTATTCCAATTCAACGGCGCTGCGGCAGCAAACGCCTGGGTGCCGCATTGGCGCGCCTGGCTGCGGGCGGTGTTGATCATCTCCAGCAACTGCCGACCCTGGCTCTGCCAGTCGCCCATCCGCGCGGTGAGCATCGGCCGCGCCAGGGTAATGCGCCACAAATCGCCTTCGCGGCGCACGCCAATATCGACGAATTGCGGGTCGAGAATGACTCGGCAGAAGCTTTCCTGCACCGCTTGCATCGCTGCGGCCGTGTCGCGCGCACCGGCCAGGCTGATGGCCTGTACGTTGACCATCGGGTAACCGTTCTTGGCCAACGCCGTTTGCAAGCCGCCAAAACTGTCGGAGCGCAAGCGCAAGCGTGGGTCGTCCGCCAACGGCGGCAACTCCGGCGAGGCCTGGCCTTCACAGCGTTGCACTTGGCCACGGTAGGCGTTGATTGCCTGCACCAGCGCTGTTTCGTCATCGGCCCACGCCGGGGTCACGGCAAGTGCTGTTAACGACAGCGTGATAGCAGACAGCACGGTTAAACGGACGCGCATGTATTTCTCCCTTGAGCGGACTGCCCCCATGATCAGCGATTTCCCCCCGCGCTGTGCAGGCTTAATTGCCAGCTTATGAGTCGAGCTTATAAGCGTATGCAGGCTTATATGGCTAATCAGAGCCCAGCAGCGCGGGTAAGGTTCACCCAAGCCACCATGGCGAAGTGTCGGCCAAGCGCGTGGCACATGCCACCTCTGGCTACCGATAACACCAAGCGCTAGCCCGTTAAGGGCAACTAACTGGTCTACCCTGTGGTCTTTGCACCGTTCCCCACCCATCAGGAGTGCTTTCCATGCTCACCATTGGTTACGCGGCAGAAACCGCCAAATCACCGCTGGCCCCCTTCAAATTCGAACGCCGCGCCCTGCGTCCCAATGATGTGGCGATGGAAATTCTCTACTGTGGCATCTGCCACTCTGACCTGCATCAGGCACGCAATGATTGGGGCTTCAGCACCTTTCCAATTGTGCCGGGGCACGAAATTGTCGGCCGCGTGACCGACATTGGCAGCGCGGTAAAACGCTACAAGGTCGGCGATGCCGTGGCGGTGGGCTGTATGGTCGACTCCTGCCAGGAATGCGATCAGTGCCGTAAAGGCGAAGAACAGCTGTGCCGCCAAGCCAATACCCAGACCTACAATAGCCGCGACCGCATCACCAAAGAACCCACCTACGGCGGCTACTCCAAGCACTTGGTGGTGCGTGAAGAGTTCGTGCTGCGCGTACCCGAAGGCCTCGACCTGGCCAAGGCCGCGCCGCTGCTGTGTGCGGGCATTACCACTTACTCGCCGCTGCGCACCTGGAATGTCGGGCCGGGCAGCCGCGTAGGCGTAGTCGGTCTTGGCGGCCTGGGGCATATGGCGGTGAAACTGGCGGCGGGCCTGGGCGCGCAAGTGACGGTGCTGAGCCGCAGCGCCGATAAAGAAGCCGACGCCTTGGCACTGGGCGCCGACAATTTATTGGTGTCGTCCGATAAGGGCGCGATGAAAGCGGCGGCCTCACGCTTTGATCTGATCATCGACACCGTGCCCGTGCGCCACGATGTCTCGCCCTATATGCCACTCCTGGACGTCGATGGCACCTTGGTGATCGTCGGCCAAATCGGCCCTATCGACGAAACCCTCACCCTGCCCTTTGTGCTCGGCCGTCGGCGCCTGGCTGGCTCGCCGATTGGCGGCATTGCCGAAACCCAGGAAATGCTCGA
>NZ_JBBNAH010000678.1:0-8103 GCF_037994325.1 Pseudomonas sp. | reverse complement strand
ATGGCGACCAGGTGTACCTGCGGCGCATCGAACATTTCTACGGCGCCGAAAACGCCCAGCAATACCGGGAAATGGCGATGGCCGCCTGTGCGCGGCTGGCTCGGGAAATTTGTGGCGGCGGCGATATGTGGCCGCTGCGGGTGGAGTTCAGCCACAGCCCGCTGGCGCCAGTAAAAACCTATCGTCAGCACTTTGGCTGCGAGGTGTTGTTCAACCAGGAACATGACTGTTTGGTGTATGCCGCTGGCGTGATGGCGCGTGCGGTCAAACCGCTGTCGTCCCAGGCCCAGGCGCGTATCGACAGTTACCTGCGCGAGCTGCTGGCCAGCTTGCACGACAGCCTGGAAATGCAGGTGCGCACCCTGATTACGCAAACCCTCGGTGTGCACCAACACAGCCTTGAACACATCGCCCAACTGCTGCAACTGCACCCGCGCACCTTGCAGCGTCGCCTGCTGGCGGAGCAGTTGAGTTTTAAGCAGTTGGTTCAGGAAGTAAAAATGCAGCTGGCCAGCTGGCATCTACATGCCTCGGCCATGGACCTGACACGGCTGGCCGACGCCCTGGGGTACAACGATTTGGCCGCCTTCTCCCGCGCCTTTAAAAACCACCACGGCATGCCGCCGTCGCGCTGGCGTGAGCAGCACCAGGCAGTAAAAAAAGCCTAAGGCTGTGTGTTTATGCCGATGTGCGTAGACGGCCCATCAGCTCGATCAACGCCTGGATATCCTCATCCCCCGTACGCCACGACGACACGCTAATGCGCATCGCCGGCCGCCCTTGCCAGATGGTGCCGCCAAACCAGGCCTGCCCGGATGCCTGCAAGGCTTCGCGCACCGCTACGGTCTGTGCATCGTTATCTGCGCGGAACAGCACTTGGTTTAACACCACGCGGTTAAGCACCTCATAACCGGCGCTGCGCAAACCTTCGGCAACGCGCTGGGCCTGCCGGCAGTGGCGTTCAATTTGCTCGGCCACGCCCTGTTTACCCAGGCTGCGCAACGCCGCCCAAACCGGGATGCCGCGTGGCCGGCGGGAGAATTCCAGGGTGAGGTTTTTCTGTGCATCGGCGCTGGCGCTGGAGTAGGCGGCGTCGCTGTTCATGGCTGAGGCAAGGGCGTCGGCGTCGCGGCAGATGGCCATGGCGCAGTCGTAGGGCGTGTTTAGCCATTTGTGCGCATCGGTGGTCCAGCTGTCGGCCTGCTCTATACCTGCAGTTAACGGTGCCAAGGCGGACGCGCGCGCCCACAGCCCAAAGGCCCCATCGACATGCACCCAGGCGCCAGCGGCACGGGCTTGAGGAATAAGCACGGCGAAGGGGTCGAATTCGCCGGTATTTACCTCGCCGGCTTGCAGGCAAAGAATGCTGCAGTCATCTAGTGCCGGCAGTTGTGCGGGGTCCACTTGGCCGTGGGCGTTGACCGGCGCGTAGATGATTTTCGCCGTACCAAAGCCGAGCACGCGCAGGGCTTTTTTCACGGTGATATGCGCCAACTCCGAGACCACTATTTTGATTTCTGGTGCACCGATCAGCCCGTCGCGGTCAAAGTCCCACCCTTGCCGGGCCAACAAACTGCGGCGCGCAGCGGCCAGGCAAGTGAGGGTACAGGCGGTGGCGCTGGTGCCAAAACCCACGGCGCTGTCGCGCGGCAGATCCAGCGCTTCCAGCACCCAGCGCGCGGCGGTGCGTTCTAGCGTGGCGGCGACGGGTGAGTTGTCGAACGAGGAGGCGCACTGATCCCAAGCCAGCATCAAGCGCTCGGCGGCGGCAGCGGCAGGCAGCGAGGCGCCGATGACAAAACCAAAATAGCGCGGGCCGTTGGACACCACCGTCGCCGCCGAACCGCGTTCATCGAGCAGTTGCAGGGTTTCGCTTGCCGAGAGACCTTCCACCGGCAGCGGCTCATCAAAAGCCGCCAGCCCGGCGAGTGCTTCGGCATCGGGAAACACCCGGCGTGTGGCCAGGCTGGCGGTGTAGTTGAGGGCGCGCGCATCAGCGGCGGCGAGTAGGGTTAGTTCGTCCATAGAGCACCAGGTCAGGTCAGCGAGGACGAAAGTATCTACCCGCGCCGCCGCTACCCAGCCGTACAGGCGCTGAGAACAACAGCGCAGCAGTGGCGGCGGCAAACTCACTGTTTGCAGTACAGTTGCTGGCATCGCCAGGTGCGCACAGCGCACCCTGTGACGGCGGCGCCGTTACGCGCTGTGCATCGCGTCTGGTTTGGCTGGCGCGGGTGGTTGATGGTCTGGCTCCGGCGGCGCGGCTTCAAAACTGTCGGCGCGGGCCATTTTCCACATGTGCTGGTAGAACTCGCCGCTGATGGTGCCGCTAAGCAATTCGCCGGGTTTGAGAAACACGTGTTCCTGGGCGAACAGCTTGATTTCGGTGGTGGAGATACGCCGCACTAGGTGCCGAGCATCCAGTTGCTTGGGGTGGGTAAGGCCAGCCGCCGCAAGCATCTCCGCCAAGGCCTTGAGCGTATTGTGGTGAAAGTTGAACACCCGCTGGGCTTTGTCTTCCACCACCAGCGCGCGCTGGCGCAATGGGTCTTGAGTGGCAACGCCGGTGGGGCATTTGTTGGTGTGGCAGCTCTGGCTCTGAATACAGCCAATGGCAAACATAAAACCGCGCGCCGAGTTGGCCCAGTCGGCGCCAATGGCCAGCACGCTGGCGATATCAAAGGCGCTGACGATTTTGCCGCTGGCGCCCAGCTTGATCTTGTCACGCAGGTTCAAGCCCACCAGGGTGTTGTGCACAAACAGCAGGCCTTCGCGCATGGGGACGCCGATATGGTCGGTGAATTCCACCGGCGCTGCGCCGGTGCCGCCTTCTTTACCGTCGACGACGATAAAGTCCGGGAGAATACCGGTCTGCAACATGGCCTTGGCGATGCCCATAAATTCCCACGGGTGGCCCAGGCAAAACTTGAAACCCACCGGTTTGCCGCCAGACAGCTCGCGCAATTGCTGAACAAACTGCAGCAACTCAATCGGTGTGGAAAACGCACTATGGCGCGACGGCGAGATGCAGTCTTCGCCCATTGGCACGCCACGGGTTTCGGAGATTTCCTTGGTCACCTTGTGCTTGGGCAAGATGCCGCCGTGGCCGGGTTTGGCGCCCTGGCTGAGCTTGATCTCAATCATGCGCACCTGCGGGCTTTGCGCTTGCGTGGCAAACCGCTCCGGGTCGAACAGGCCGGTGCTGGTGCGGCAGCCAAAATAGCCGCTGCCCAATTCCCAGGTCAGGTCGCCGCCGTGTTCGCGGTGGTACTCGCTGATGCTGCCTTCACCGGTGTCATGAATAAAATTGCCCAGCTTGGCGCCTTTGTTCAGCGCGCGAATGGCGTTGGCGCTTAGCGAGCCAAAACTCATTGCCGAGATATTGAATAGCGAGGCGGAGTAGGGCTGTGTGCACGCCGGCCCGCCTATGGTTACGCGAAAGCTGGCCGGGTCGGTCAGGGCGGCGGGACGCATGGAGTGGCCGATAAATTCAAAGCCGTTTTGGTACACATCCAGCAGGGTGCCGAAGGGTTTGTCGGCGCCTTCATTTTTTGCCCGTGCATACACCAACGAACGCTGCGCGCGGGAGAACGGCAGCTTGTCGCCGTCGGCCTCCAGCAGGTACTGGCGGATTTCCGGGCGGATGCCTTCAACCAGATAACGGATATTGCCCAGGATCGGATAATTGCGCCGCACGGCATGGCGGGTTTGCAGCAGGTCGCCGATGCCCACCAGGGTCAGCACGCCGGTCAGCAGGGTAAACGGCCATAACCATTCGTGGTGGTAGAAGGGCAGGCTGGCGAGGGTAAACACAAGGCAGGCAACAAAGAACGCGTAACGGCTAAGCAGCGAAAGGCTCATGCGGGCTCCAAGGGAAAAACGCGGCAGGGCTCAGGGTAGACGCGACGGGCATGGCAGTCGAGTTATGCGCGAGCCCAAGCCCAGCGGCATGGCCTTGGTCAGCCGATTACGCTGGCATACATCGCCCGATCAATATTGCCTCCGGACAAAATCACCCCCACGTTTTTTCCTGCCATTGCTCCGCGCTCCTGAATAAGCGCCGCCAACGCTGCCGCCCCGGCACCCTCAGCGAGGTTGTGGGTGTCGGTGTAATACACGCGCATGGCCTCGGCAATTTGCTCGTCGCTGACCGCCACCACCCGTGCCGCGCCCGCTGCATAGATGGCAAACGCCTCGGCCACCGGCTTGCGTACGGCGAGGCCGTCGGCAAAGGTTGTTGCCGACGCGGTTTCGCAAATGGCGCCGGCTTCAAAAGATAACTTGGCCGCCTGTGCCTCGGTCGACACCACGCCCACCACCTGCGTCTTCAGGCCCAGCGCATCACGCACGGCGATCACCGCGCAAATGCCCGAGC
This sequence comes from Pseudomonas sp., assembly GCF_037994325.1. Lineage (GTDB taxonomy): Bacteria > Pseudomonadota > Gammaproteobacteria > Pseudomonadales > Pseudomonadaceae > Aquipseudomonas. The sequence goes on along the minus strand of NZ_JBBNAH010000678.1, from coordinate 3,728 downwards.
CACAGCCAATCGGCACGTAAACGCTATGCAGGTCCGGCGCTGCGCTGAACAGCTCCAGCGCGTAGCTGGCCACGCCTTTGACCAACTCAGTATGGAACGGCGGCACCAGATACAGGCCGTGTGCTTGCGCCAGGCGCGCGGCCTCTTCACGGGCCTCGTCGAAGTCGCGGCCATACTCGACCACTTCGCCGCCAAAGCCGCGCATGGCGTTGTTTTTTTCCAGCGAATTGCCCTGCGGCACCACGATCAGCGCGCGCAACCCCAGGGTGCTGGCCGCCAGCGCCAGGCTTTGGCCATGGTTGCCACGCGTGGCGCTGACAATGCCCTGCACTTCGGGATGGGTGCGCTTGAGCCAGTGCATAAACGTAATGCCGCCGCGCACTTTGAACGCGCCCGTGGGCGTGTGGTTTTCATGCTTGACCCACACCGTGCAACCCAGCCGTTGCGCCAGCAAGGGCCAGGCGTACTGGGCGGTGGCGGGCATCACTTGGTAGACTTGGCGAGCGGCTTGCTCAATAGCGTCGCGGGTTAGCTTATACATGGGCCGTCTCCTGGAAAGGTGGCCCAGTCTAGGTAGCGGCCTGATGCGCCGGCTTTCAAAAAACTGACCTGACCTTTGCCCCGTGTCTTCACTACTATGGCGTTATGAACCCGCGAAATCGTCCGCCACCCGCGCTGAAAACCGAACCGGTCCGCCGTGTCGAGGCCGGCCCGTGGGCCATCGAATTGTTACCCGGCAGCGCCTATGCAACCCGCTATATCGCCAGCCATTCGGCAATCGGCTTTGCCTTCGACAGCCAGCAAGGCCTGCACGCCATTGGCAGCGACCGGGTGCAGCCATTTGTGGCCACGCCCAATAGCCTGGCGTTTGTTCCAGCGGGGTGTGATGTGTTGTCCGAGTCTGCCCGAGGCGGTGAATACCTGCGGGTTGTGCACGCTACGGGCATGCAATTGAACGGCGATCATGCCTTTAACAATCGCATCGACGCGCAAGCCAGTGTGCTGGCGATGCAGATACGCAGCGCGCTGCTACGTGGCTCTGTCGATGACGATTGGGAAGCCTGGGCACTCGCCCTGGCTGAGCGGGTGCAAGGTCACTGCGCCTTGGCGCAACCGCCGCGAGGCTCAATCACTGCAAGGCGCCTGCGTCTGCTCGATGAGTTTATCGACGCCGGCCTTGAGGGGCCGCTGAGCGTGCAGGCGATGGCGGGATTGCTCGAGCTGTCCGAAGGTTTTTTTATCCGCGCATTCAAGCAGGCAACCGGTAAAAGCCCGCACAGCTACCTGATTGATCGCCGCCTGGCCAAGGCCCGTGCGTTGCTCAGCTCAACGGCCAGCCTGGCGCAGATCGCCCTGACCTGCGGTTTTAACTCCCAAGCGCATATGGCGACCGCTTTCAAACAGCGGCTTGGGGTAAGTCCGGCGCAATTGCGCAAAGGCTAGAACACTCGCTGTAGAAGTGAGGGGGCGGGTTTAACTGCTCTGCGCCTGCAGAAAGATGGAAAACAACTCGGACTGCGATTTGATCCCCAGCTTGCTGTAGATGTGTTTTTTGTGGACCTTCACGGTCTCGGCGGAGATATCCAGCTTGCGGGCAATTTCTTTGCTAGAGCAGCCGCTAAGCATCAGCCGCGCCACGTCCAGTTCCCGTGCAGTCAGTTGCGCGCCTTTCAGTTGCTGGGCCGAGCTTTCCAGTTGCGCGCGCCATTGGCCGCTGGCGGCAACCGGCGCCACCTCTTCAAAGGGCATGCGTTGGCGCAGCAGGGCGATTACCCACGGCTGAATCAACGACAGCAGGGCGATCTGCTCGGGGCTAAAACGTTGGGTCGACCCCAGGGACAAGCACAACGTGCGGTCACCATCGAGCTGGCAGTTCAGTTGAATTTCGTCGGCCACTACATTCAGGCGGAAGTAGCGCTGGTAGTACTCGGTTTGTTCGAAATACTCCGGCGCCACCTCGGCCAGGCGAAAGAACCCGGTTTGCGCCTGCTCGCGGCTGGCGATGTAAAACGGGTCAAGCAGGTACAGGCCTTTGAGGTAATCCTGAAACAGCGTGTCCGGCCCGCCGTCATCGCCGGGGCATTCGGCGAATACCTGCGGACGCTGCTCAGAGCTGAACAGCAATACCACCCAACTGTCGAACGCCACGTACTGCTCCAGCAGGCGCACCAACAGGGTCCAGAAATTCGGTTTGGGTAAGGCTTCGATCAGTTGCCCCACCGAGCGATGCCAGGCGATGTCCTGCAGCGTTAACGTCATTGCGTACCCCATGCCCAAAAACGACTAACCCGGATGGGTTACCACGCCTGCGTGATTACGAGCACCCGGCGTGATGCGCATACTGCCCCGACCGCAGCGCTCCTGGCGAGGCCAACGCTGGCGGATAACGATAAAAGGACACCCCATGAAGGTTGAATTCGCCCAACTTGCTGGCCGTGACGCAGACACCGCCTACAACCTACAACGCACTCTGGCGGCCATCGCCGCCTGTGCCAGCGACACCCAGTTGCTGGTATTTCCGGAAACCCACCTGATGGGCTTTCCCAGCGCTGACCAAGTAGCCGCCGTCGCCGAGCCGCTTGATGGCCCCACGCTACAAGCCGTGCAACAGGCCGTGCGCGAACGTGGCATTAGCGTGGTGGTTGGCATCGCCGAAGTCGACGGTGGCCGTTACTTCAACACCACCGTGCTGCTCACCCCCGAAGGCATCGCCCTGAAATACCGCAAAACCCACCTGTGGGCATCGGACCGTGGCGTATTCAGCGCTGGCGATCGGTACAGCACCTGCCTGTGGAACGGCGTGCGGGTTGGCTTGCTGATTTGCTACGACATTGAATTCCCCGAAACCGCCCGCGCCCTGGCGCAATTGGGCGTTGAGCTGATCATTGTTACCAACGGCAATATGGACCCCTACGGCCCCACCCACCGCACCGCCATCATGGCCCGCGCCCAGGAGAACCAGGCGTTTGCTCTGATGGTTAACCGCGTTGGCGAAGGTGATGGCGGCCTGGTGTTTGCCGGCGGCAGCGCCCTGGTCAACCCGTTCGGCACCCTGCTTAAAGAAGCTGGGCGCGAAGAAAGCCAATTCAGCGCCGAGTTCGACCTTAACGAGCTAACGGCCGCGCGCCGCGACTACCGCTACCTAGACGATCAACGCCTGCAGCTGCCGGGCGAAGTGCTGGAGCACGCCGATGGTCGCCGCGAATTGCTGATTCCCTGAATGAGTTCTCGGGCACTGCACCGAGGCGAAAAAAATAAGAACTACCGCCCCGCACGACTAGCGGGGCCCACAACCTACTGCCAAAAAAAATAAACATTAAGGAGTAGTCCCATGGCTCGTTTGCAACGAACACTTTCCCTCGGCTCGGTGGTGCTGTTTGGCATCGCCTATATGACCCCGATCATCGTCCTCGGCACCTTTGGCATTCTCTCCACCACCACCGGTGGCGCCGTTCCGGCTGCTTATGTCGTGGCCGCCATCGCCATGCTCTTTACTGCGTTCAGCTACGCCCGTATGGCTGCGGCCTTCCCGGTGGCCGGCTCGGCGTATAGCTACGTGCGCAAGGCCATCAGCCCCAAACTGGGTTTTTTGGCCGGCTGGGCGGTGTTACTCGACTACCTGTTTTTGCCCATGGCCATCTGGCTGATTGGCGCGGCGTATTTGTCCTCGGCGTTTCCGGCTATTCCGCAGGCGGTCTGGGTGTTGGCGTTTATTGGCGTAACCACGC
>NZ_JBBNAH010000677.1:0-6137 GCF_037994325.1 Pseudomonas sp. | reverse complement strand
ATACAGCACAGTCGCCGCACCGCTGGCCGCGCCCGCCGTTGCCGTAACGTTGGCTTGACCGGCAACAACCGAGCTGGTCAGCACCACGGTGGCAACGCCACTGGCATCGGTGTTTGAGGTTGCACTGGCCAATGAGCCGGCGGTAGTCGTCCAGTTCACCGGCGTACCGGCAGGCATCGGTTTGCCCTTGGTATCCAACACCACGGCTTTTAGCACGCTGGTGCTGGCGCCATTGGCGGTCAGGCTAGTCAGCGACGGCGTGAGCGTAAGTGCGGCCGGAACCGGCGTCAGGTTAACAAATTCGACGTTAAGCGCATTGCCCGCCGCGCCGGCCGCCGCTTGCACGGCAGCAATACCCACTTGGGTTGAGCTGGTCAGCAGCATTTGCGCTACGCCATTGTCATCGGTAACGGAGGTGGCGCTGGCCAGCGTGCCATCGCTGGTTGTCCAGCTCACCGCAACGCCTGCTGCCACCGGGTTGCCGAGGTTATCGCGAACCGTGGCCCGCAACGTTGTGGTACTGCTGCCGTCAGCAGGGACTGATGTCGGATCTGCCGTCAGGCTTAAACCACTGCTGCCCGCCGCTGGCGAACCAGGGATAAAGCGCACATTGGTTTGGTTACTGGCCGTGCCTGTGGTGGCTTGCACGTTCGCAGTGCCGGGCACGGTGGCGGCTGTCAGCACCACCGTGGCCACGCCATTGGCGTCGGTACTTGAGGTTGCGCTACTCAGCGCGCCCAGGTTGGTTGCCCAGTTGACGTTGACGCCAGCTCCCACCGAGTTGCCTTTGGCATCGCGCACGCTGGCAGTCAGGGTGGAGGTGCTAGTGCCATCGGCGGTAAGTGATGCCGGGCTCGCGGCCAAGCTGATGCCATTGTTACCGGAGGCCGGAGTGCCGGGCATAAACACTACGTTGATGCTGTCGTGTGCATGGCCAGTTGTCGCTTGGACGGTGGCGGTGCTACCCAAGGTGCTGGTCAGGGCCATGCTGGCCATGCCGTTGGCGTCGGTGATGGACGTCGCACTGGCAAGCGTGCCCTGACTGGTCGTCCAGTTCACAGCGATGCCCGCACCCACCGCATTACCGTAGGCGTCGCGCACGCTGGCGGTTAGCGCTGTGGTGCCGCTGCCATCGTCGGCACCGACCGCCAGGCTGATACCGTTGCTGCCCACTGCCGGTACGCCGGCATGGAAGGCCACGGACTCGGAGTCGTAGGCGGCACCAGCGCTGGCGTTTACCGTGGCCATTTGGCCGACGGCGGTGGCGGTCAGCAACATGCGGGCTATGCCACTGCTGTCGGTAAGGCTGGTGGTGCCGGCGAGCGCCCCGGCAGTCGTCGCCCAGGTGACCGCTACGCCAGCGCCCACAGGGTTGCCGTATGAATCTTGAACCGTGGCAATCAGCGTCGCGGTGTCGCTGGCAAATGCCGAGGTCACGGTCAGGGCCAGCCCCTGGTTGCCGGCTGCTGGTGCGCCGGGAATAAAGGCGACAGTGGTGGCGTTGTTGGCGCTGCCCGAGGTGGCGTGCAGCGTCGCGCTGCCGGCCTTGGTTGAGCTGGTCAATACAACGCTGGCAATACCGCTGCTGTTGGTGACCGAGGATGGGCTGGCCAGGGTGCCTGCCGAGGTGGTCCAGTTCACCACTGTTCCTGCGCTTACCGGGTTGTTATGGGCATCCAGCACGGTGGCGCTCAGGGTTGTGCTGCTTGTGCCGTCTGCTGTGATTGCTGCGGAAGAAAGCGTCAATTGCAGGCCGCTATTACCTGCTGCCGCTGCACCGGGGGTAAACGTCACGCTGGTGGAGTTATGGGCTTGCCCCGCCGAGGCATCAATGGTGGCCGGCCCCGCGAGAATGGCGCTGGTCAGCACTACGCTAGCAATGCCATTGGCATCGGTATTGGTGGCCGCACTGGCCAGGGCACCAGCGGATGCATGCCAGTTGACCATCACTCCAGCGCCTACCGGATTGCCCTGCTCATCCTGCAGGCTGGCGCGAATAATGGTGCTACTGCTGCCGTTCGCCGTGATCGAAGCGGGATTTGCTTGCAGGCTGATGCCTTTGTTGCCGCTGGCTGGGGCATCGGCAATAAAGTCGACGGTGGTCGAGCTTTTCCCGGAAGCGGCGGACGCCTCAACGGTAGCGGTTCCGGCTTGGGGCGCGCTGGTGAGGGTATTGGTGGCTACACCGTTTGCATTGGTAATAGAGGAAGCGCTGGCCAGCTTACCGGCCGAGGTGGTCCAGTTGACCGACATACCGGCGCCCACCGCTTGGCCTTCGCTGGACTTGATCGTGGTGCGCAAGTGGTGGTACTGAGGCCATTGGCGAGGATGGCCGCCGGTTGCGCCGAGATAGAAAAGTCCACCGCGTGAACGCTTACGGTCATCAAGTTGGAGGTCACGGTGCGGCCGTTTTTATCAATGCCCACTGCCTGCAAACCGTAGGTGTTGGTGAGGCCACTCACGTAGTTGGGCATGTGCAGCGTGGCAGTGCCACTGCCGTCGTAGGGAAGGGCAAAGGCTGCGGCACTGCCAACCCAGTTCAGCGATTGCAAGGCCACCGAGCTGCTTAGGGAAAACTGCACGCTATGCCCCTCTGCGCCGGAGATTTCTTTGGGCAAGCGCATCTGCTCGGCTCGTGCCCTGTTATTCAGCACAATCTCGTTGTTGCGTGCGACCAAGTCGTAACGCATGTTTTCCAGCAGATAACGGGCTTTCATACTGCTTGACGACAACTGCTTGGCCATCGATTCACCGAGGCGATAGGACAGCGTCAGGTTGGCTGAGGTATCGGCCAAGCCACCTTGGCCAATGCGGTGGTTGATGCCCAGCCCGATTAGCGGAATCGGGTTGTAGATCATGCCCAGGGTCAGGGCACGTGGGTTCTCTTGGCGGTCGTTGGCGGAAAACAGGCTGACGCCTTTGCCGTAGTACTGTTCGTAAATCAGCTTGCCACCCAATTGTGGGTAGCTCGGCAAATAACCTTCGGCGCGCACGTCCCACCCTCGGGCGGCGCGCTCCTGATAACCGGCGCGCTCTGGCGTGGTTTTCCACCCCGATAATGGCAGATAGCTGTTGGCGCTGAGTTTGAGATAGTCGGTCCAGGCTTCGACGCCTGCGCCCAAGCGGCCATCTTTGGCGGTGGTATCGCGGTCGTAAAAGCTGTTGGCACCCAGCAGCCAGCCAGCGAAATTGCGGCGGTAGCCGAGGCCAAGATTGAGGGTGTTGCGATAGTTCTCGGTGTAACTGTTGCTGCGGCGAATACCCACCTGGGTGAACAGCAGATCTTTTCCGGCTTGGTAGAAGGGCACCAGCATATCGAGGCTGCCGCCGTGGATCCCGTGTTGGTCGCTTTTGAGTGCCAATTCGGCGGTGATGTGCCGACGCGTAAACCATTGCTCGGCTGCGTCGCTGGCAGCATGGCTGAGCATGCTCGCGCCTTGCGCCACGGCTTGCTCAATGCCCTGAGCGCGATTGCGCAGTGCACTTGGGCCGAGGTCTTGGTCGGTGGCGGCGTGCAACATCCATTCGGGCGTCTGTGTTGCCCGGGAAGCGCTAGCGGTTTTTTGCTGGCTGGTGGCGGCGCTGCCCAGTTCAGGCAACTGCTGGTGACTGTTTGTTGTCGTCGGAGTGGCCGCTGCAAATACCGGCGCGAGTGGGGTAAAGGTGGTGCTTGCTATCAGATAAAGAGCAAGAAGTTTGCGAGGGAGGGGGAACATGGCCAACCACCGGAGCGAAAATTCGGGAGTCGGGATTTTCCGAATCGCGCTAAGGACGCGAGTTAGGACGAAGATTTTCCTTGTGTAGGGTTTTTCTCTCGATGTGCTAACGCGGTTATTTTTTGATCGTTGAGTGTTTGAAAGTTAAACAACAAAAAGCCCAGCGAATTGGCTGGGCTTCGGTCGATGCTTTTGTAGGATGGGCTGTGCGCAGCCTGTGCGGATCAGAGCACCTACGCAACAATCACAACGCGCCAAACACCTTCTTGGCCAAGCTGGTGGCCGCTGCTGCCGGGTTTTGGCGAATGCTTTCTTCCTGTTTGGCGATCATTTCAAACAGACCATCCAGCGCTTTTTCGGTTACGTAGCTTTCAATATTGACGCTTTTCGCATCAATGGCGCCGAGGCTGGCGGCTTGCCCGGCGAGGGCGTTGTATTGCTTGGCCAGGCCCACTTTGTCGGTGGCTTGTTTAACGATGGGCAGAAACTTGGCGCGGATTTGTTCGCGGCTGGTTTTGTTCAGGTATTGAGTGGCGGCGTCATCTTTGCCGGCCAGAATGCCTTTGGCGTCTTGCACGGTCATTTTTTTCACGGCGTCGACTAGCAGCGCTTGGGCTTGCGGCACGGCAGCTTCGGCGGCTTTGTTCATGCTGGTTTCCAGCTCGTCAACCTGGGCGCCCATGCCCATCATTTTCATGGCCTTGGCGGCTTTACCCAGTTTGCCGGGTAGCTCAATGCGCACTTCATCGTTGTTGCTGAAACCACCGGGGGTGCCCAGCTGTTTTACGGCGATTTGCGCGCCTTGGGTCAGGGCATCTTTCAGGCCGGCGCTGGCATCGCCTTGGGACAGGTCACTGATGGACAGGGCAAACGCGTTGGCAGACAGCAGCAGGCCTGCTGCAAGGGTAGCGAGGGAGGCGGAGCGGAGCATGGGGCACATCCTTTTGTGGAGAATGTGCCCGAGCTTAGCGGACTCAACCGTTCGCGCAAACCCGCGAGCACGGCTGGTAGGTGAGTGGGTTAGCCACCAAGCGGGCCGCGCAGGTATTCCGGCGACAGGTTGTTGTACCAGAACAAAATCGCCGAAACCAAAATGGTCACCAGCAACAGCAGGCCCACGGCCCATACGCAGGAGGCAAATAGAAACCCCTGTTCCTGCTTGCGGCGCATAAAGGTGGGTAGGCCGACAAACAGCAGAAAGGTCGAGTAGGCACAGGCCGCCATTAGCACCGCGACCGCCAGCCAGCGGCTGGGGTAGAGCGCCGCGAGCCCGGCAACGTACAACGGCGTGGCGGTGTAAGCGGCAAAGCCGATGCACTGGTTTAGCGTCGGGCGGGCATCAAAGGAACGTGACATCCAGCGAATAAATACGCCCATCAGTGCGGTGCCGAGCAGGATCGCGCCGTACACCATGGCGCTGAGCAGCAGCGCACTGTCGGCGCTCAGGCGCACGGTTTCGTTTTCAGCCAGGCTCCAGCCTACGCGGGTGGTGCCAATAAACAGGGCGAAGGGCGGAATCAGCCCGAGAAAAATCAGATGGGGCAAGTAATTGCGGGGCTTTTGCTCTTCTTCTTTGCGGATTTCCGTCCAGCTCTGTTCGGGCTGGGTGAAGAGTTTGATCAGGTGCGTGCTCATTATTGGAGTCCTCGCGCAGGTCGGTGCAACGGGTCGGTGCAACACAGCGTAAGTCGACCGGTTACAGGTTTAGACGCGACCTGCCCTGAGGGTTTCAAGTGTTTTTCCGGCGCCCGGCTCAGCGGTTGGCAGAGGACGGGCTAAGCATGTCGATCAGGCGGATATCAAAATCGCGCGTCAGGTAGTCCATACGCTGCTCGGCGAAACGCTGCATATGCGGCAAGGCCGAGTGCACATCGAGGTGGGCTTTGCTCTGCCAGATTTCGTAAAAGATAAACAGCGTTGGGTCTTGGCGGTCGCGCAGCATGTGGTACTCGATGCAGCCAGGTTCGGCACGACTGGGTTCGACATAGGCGCCGAATAGGGCCTGAAATTCGTCTGCCTTTTCCGCCTTGGTATGGGCGTGAAGGATAAAACCGTAGGGTTGCTCGCTCATGGGTCAATGCTCCGGGAGAAAGGATTGGCACATTTTAATGAGGGAGTGGTGCTGTAATTCGTGATTTTTACGCAAATATCATTTGCGCCACGCCTGGTTTTTCCCCGCTCCTCGCGCAGGTAACCTGCCGGCCATTCTTCACTCCCATACGGATTTCTCTCATGAAAAAGATCCTTCTGCTCAATGGCGGCAAACAGTTCGCCCACTCCGATGGCCGCTACAACCAAACCTTGCACGACGCTGCCCTTAGCTACCTCGACCGCGCTGGTTTTGATGTAAAAGCCACCTTTATCGACGGCGGCTACGACCTTGCCGAAGAGGTACAAAAATTCCTCTGGGCCGACGTGGTC
>NZ_JBBNAH010000676.1:0-7010 GCF_037994325.1 Pseudomonas sp. | reverse complement strand
CGGGGACTCAGAAAGTTGCAGGAGTACACCATGACCCGTTCCACCCTCTACCGCTGGCCCCTACGCCTGGCCTCAATCGCCGCCTGCCTGCTGTTTTGGCACGTCGCCGCTAGCCAGCACCTGGACTTCGGCCTGCTGACCTTCACCTATGTACCGACGCCCACCTCAGTGGCGCAAGCCGCCGTGGCGCTGGTGGAAAGCAGCAAGCTCTGGGCCCATTTGTCGAGCAGCTTGCTGCGGGTGTTTGCCGGCTATGTGGCGGCGGCGATTCTCGGTGTGTTGCTGGGCGTGGCCATCGGCCGCTGGAAGTGGGCGGAAGACACGCTATTGCCGCCGTTGGAAGTGCTTCGCCCGATCCCGGCCGTAGCGTGGATTCCCTTGGCGATTCTGATGTTTCCCTCGTCCGAGCTGTCGATGGTGTTTATCACCTTTACCGGCGCGCTGTTCCCAGTGTTGCTTAACACCGTGCATGGCGTGGAAGGCGTCGACCCGCGCCTGATCGCCTCGGCGCGCAGCTTGGGCGCCGGGCGCCTAGCGATTTTGCGTGAGGTGGTGTTGCCCGGTGCGGCGCCGAGCATTGTCACCGGGCTGTCCATCGGCATGGGCACCTCGTGGTTTTGCCTGGTGACGGCGGAGATGATTTCCGGCCAGTTCGGCATCGGTTACTACACCTGGGAGTCGTACACCATTCAGAACTACCCGGACATTATCGTCGGCATGCTGCTGATCGGCGTGCTGGGCATGGGCAGCAGTGCCCTGGTTAAACGCTTCGGTGGCCTGGTAACGCCTTGGTACCGGGTGAAGGGGAGAGGTTGATGAGCAGTCACGAAAGTTTTCTGGCGGCCGGGCGCATTGACGTTAAAGGTCTGACCATCCGCTTGGGCGAAGGCTCCCAGGCGTTTGAGGCGGTGCAGGCGCTGGATTTCAGCATCGGCGCTGGCGAGTTTGTGTGCATTCTCGGCCCGTCCGGGTGCGGCAAATCGACCTTGCTCGGTGCCTTGGCCGGGCATCTACAACCCGGCGCTGGGGTGTTGAATGTGGATGGCGAAGTGGTCGACGGGCCGTCGCCGGCGCGCGGTATGGTGTTTCAGCACCACACCTTGCTGCCTTGGCGCAGCGTGCTCGACAACGTCGCCTTTGGCTTGAAAATGCAGGGCCTGAACAAGGTCGCGCGGCGCCAACAAGCGCGCGATTTTCTCGGCCTGGTGGGCCTGCAAGATTTTGCCGAACGCTGGCCCAATCAACTCTCGGGCGGCATGCAGCAACGCGCGGAAATCGCCCGGGTGCTGATCAATCGCCCGCGCCTGTTGTTGATGGACGAACCCTTTGGCGCCCTGGATGCGCAAACCCGTGGGCGTATGCAGGAGCTGCTGTTGGATATCTGGGGGCGGATTCGCACCACGGTGGTGTTTGTCACCCACGATATCGACGAGGCGCTGTTTCTCGCCGACCGCATTTTGGTGATGAGCCCACGGCCGGGCCGCTTTATTGAAGACCTGCGCCTGGATTTCCCCCGCCCACGGCGCGCCGAGCTGCTCACCAGCCCGGCCTTTACCCATTTAAAACGCCACTGCCTGGAACTGCTGCGCCACGAAGAAGGCCGCGAGTTGCCACGCCTGACCCCGCTGGGCCTGCCCAGCGACCACCCGCCATTGCGAATCGCCTTATGACCGACCTACAGACTGATAACCCGGATATCCAAACCCTGCTACCGCGCTTGCACAGCAGCGACAGCGGCGTACGCCGTATTGCCCTGATTGACCTGGCCGATCTGGAAGACCCGGATGGCTTGCCCTTTCTGATCCATGCCCTGGGCCAGGACAACGCCAGCGAAGTGCGCAGCGAAGCTGCCCGTTTGCTCGAGGGGTGGGAAGAGCACGAGGTGGTTAGCGCCTTATGTGCGGCCCTGGCCGACGCTGACGACAAGGTGCGCGCTGGCGCCGCGCAAAGCCTTAGTGAACTGAAAACCGCCGAGGCCGGGCGAGTGATTTTGCCCTGGGCGGCACATGCCGATGCGTTTGTGCGGGCCAGCGCATTGCGAGCCCTGCGCGAGCTGCGTTTGGCCGACAGCGCGCCAGTGGCGTTGCTGGCGCTGGAAGATGGCGATGCCTTTGTGCGGCGTGAAGCGGTGGGTATTCTCGGCTGGTTAAAACAACACAGCGCACTGCCACACCTGGCACGCCTGGCCAGTGATGACCAGGATGCCGAAGTGCGCCGCGCCGCCACTGGCGCACTCGGCTTGGCCCGCGATGCCACGGTGTTGCCAGCCTTGCAGACCGCGCTCACCGACCGCGCCTGGCAAGTGCGCGAAGAAGCCGCCACCACCCTGGGCAAAGTCGGCCTCACCGAGGGTGGCCCGATTCTGTTGGCGGCGCTGGACGATGACTACTGGCAAGTGCGCCTGCGTGCTGCCCGCGCCTTGGGCAAATTGCGCTTTGCCGCCGCCTTGCCGGCGTTGATTGAGGTACTCGGGCACGCCATTAGCAACCTGCGCAAAGAAGCGGCCCTGGCCCTTGGCGAACTGGCCGATAGCAGCGCACTGCCAGCCTTGCTGGCGGCAGAAAACGACGGCGACCCGGAAGTCCGTAAGGCCGTGCGCATCGCCATCGCCCAATTGCAGGGGGCGTGATGGACGCTCCCGTCGTATTGCGCAATCGCAAAGAACAGCGGCAGTTGCTAGTCGAGTGGGCTGACGGCGCGGTCGAGTTCAGCCATGCCCGTTTGCGTGCCGCCTGCCCCTGTTCACAATGCCGTGCCGGGCGCCTGGGCGGGCGTATCACCGTGGTCGACGAGCAGGTACAACTCACCGCCATTCACCCGCAAGGCTACGGGGTGCAATTGGTGTTTAGTGATGGGCACGAGCGCGGCATTTACCCCTGGGCTTACCTACGCGGACTTTTAGGTTAGGCGGACGTCGCCTGGTGCGCACAGCACACCCTACGGTTAAGGCTCGTGGCCCGGCGCGATGGTGATCGTAGGGTGTGCTGCGCGCACCAAGCGGTACCTGGGCAAACGCAATGGTGCGCACACCTGACGCGGACTGGCACATTCTGCAAAAGCTTTGCGGCACAATGCCTGCCTTTTAAAGGAGGCTGTGGGATGGCTGAGTTGCACTACGACGTCGCTGTTGTCGGCCTGGGCGCCATGGGCGCAGCGACCCTCTATCAACTGGCCAAGCGCGGCGTCAACGTGGTCGGTGTCGACCGCTTTGCGCCGCCCCACGACCAAGGTTCCAGCCACGGCGACACACGCATCACCCGCCAGGCGGTGGGCGAGGGCGATGCCTATGCGCCGTTGGTACGCCGCGCGCAGCAGATCTGGCGTGAGCTGGAAGCCGAGACCGGCGCCGAGCTGTTTGAGCAATGTGGCGTGCTGGTGATGACCTCGAGCAAAACTGCCACCTCGCACCATGGCACTGCTGACTTTACCGAACGCACCCTGTCGCAAGCGCGCCGTTATGGCATTGAGCATGAGCAACTGAATGCCGAGCAGATTCGCACGCGCTTCCCGCAATTCGCCCCGGTGCTCGACAACGCCACCGGCTACTTCGAGCCGGGCGGCGGTTATGTGCGCCCCGAGCGCTGCATCGACAGCCAACTGCGCTTGGCCCAGCAGCTTGGCGCCGCCGTGCTGACCGGCGTCACGGTGAGCCAGTTGGACTCCACCGCTGACGGCGTAACGCTGAGTGCCGACGGGCAAACGTTGCGGGCGAAACAGGTGATCGTCTGTGCCGGTATGTGGAGTGCCGAATTGCTCGGTGCACCGTTCGATGCGCTGCTGCGGGTTTGCCGGCAAAAGTTGTATTGGTTCGAGCTGGCGCAGCCGAGCATTTTTCCTGTGCCGTCGCCGACCTTTATCCTCGCCCATGGCCCCACCGACGAAGACCTCTGCTACGGTTTTCCACCGCTGGCGGGGGAGAACTGCATCAAGATCGCCACCGAGCATTACGCCACGGCGACTACCCCGGCGCAGCTCAATCGCGATGTCAGCGCCGAGGAATGTGCGCAGATGTTTGCCAGCCAACTGGTCGGCAAACTTGCCGGCGTGCTACCCAACGCGGTAAAGACCGCTGTGTGCAGTTATACGGTGACGCCGGACTTCAATTTCATCATCGACCAGCATCCCCACCACCCAGCCGTTACCGTGGTCAGTGCCTGTTCCGGGCATGGCTTCAAGCATTCGGCGGCCATCGGCGAAGCGCTCGCACAGCAGGTGGTCGACGGCCGCAGTGAACTGGACCTGAGTGCTTTTTCCCTGGCGCGTTTTCCTGCGGCGGTTAAACCTTTGCTTTAGGCAAAAAAAGCCCCGTCTAAAACGGGGCTCTTGGGTTATCTTTCAGTCAGGACGCGTCTTGTGGGCAACAGTGGAGTACCAGCATTTGGCCTTGTCAGCGGATTTATCTCGGGCTAGTCGAGCCCCCTCTTCATCCAATTCATCTGCAAGGACGGCAGGCACGGTTACCCCTTCAAAACGCCTGGAGCGCGGGTTAATCAGCGGCACCTTGCTGCTCTTGCTCTGGCTGCCATTGCCGCTGGGCAGCAACCGCGATTGGTCGATGGGCCTGCTGGTTTTGCTCTGTGGCGGCTTAGGTGCCGGTTGGGCGGTCAACGCCCTGCGGCGTAACCGCGACCTTGGCCCTACGTTGCGGCCGGCGCTGCCAATGCTCGGGCTGCTGCTGTTGAGCCAGGCGTGGGTGCTGCTGCAATGGCTGAGCGGGCGAACGGTCGATACCGCTGCCACCTTTCAATACCTGATGCTTGGCCTGGCTTACAGCCTGTTGTTTTTGTTGGTGGTGGACCTGTTTCGCACGCGCAAACGCCTAAGCCTGCTGCTCGCCGTCTTGGTGGTAAGCGGCACCTTTCAGGCGTTTTTTGGTGTGGCGATGACCTTGTCTGGCGTTGAGGGGCTGCTGGTGGGCGCCAAGACCAGTTACTTGGGGGATGCCACCGGCACCTTTGTTAACCGCAACCACTTGGCCGGCTATCTGGAATTGACCCTGGCAGCCGGCGTCGGCCTGCTGATGGCGCTGCGTGATGAGCGGCCATTTCGTTGGGTGGATGTGCTGGAGATGTTGCTGGGCCCCAAAGGGCGGCTGCGCTTGGCCCTGGTGCTGATGACCATTGCCCTGGTGATGAGCCATTCGCATATGGGCAACTCAGCCTTTTTCACCAGCCTGCTGCTGGTGGGCGGGGTGTTTGTCCTGCTCAACAACAAGGAGCAGCGCCTACGTAATGGCTTGATCATCGCCGGGTTGCTGGTGATTGACCTGCTGGTGGTCAGCCAGTTTGTAGGGGTGGATACGTTCGGCCACAGCGCTCAAGCCGAGGCCGTAGTAGCCGATGGCCAAACACCGCTGGCAGCAGACGAGCTACGCGCCACCGTTGTCAAAGACGCCTTGCCGCTGGCTCAGGAAAAGCTGTTTACCGGCCATGGCGCGGGCACCTTTGAGGTGCTGTTTGGCAAGTTCGCCAGTGCCGATGTGACCTTGCACTTTGACCATGCCCACAACGACTACCTGCAATTTCTGATTGAGTACGGCGTGCTGGGCAGCCTGCCGTTGCTGGCGTTTGTGCTGCTGGGGCTGTACCACGCGCAACGCGCCATGTGGCAGAGCGAATCGGTCTACCGCGCCGGTGTTGGCCTGGGCGCGAGCGTGGGTATTGTGGCCTTGCTGATTCATTCGCTGGCCGACTTCAACCTGCAAATTCCGGCCAACGCGGCCACCTATGTGGTGATGTGCGCCATGGGCGTATTAGCCAACCACCACTACCGCGACCGTCGCACGCGGGCGCGTACCTAAGCCAGGGCTTACGCGGTGCATCAGGCGTCGCTAGACACCAAGCGCGGCGCCACTTGGCGCCGCCATACCTGAGCCAACACCGCACCAACCAGCACCCCGGCGATATTGGCGGCCACATGGATAACCGACATGTCCTGGTGGGGCAGCAGGCCCTGGGCCAGCTCGATAAAAATCGCCAGTAGCACAGCGTAGGTAAAGGTCCAGAAGATCAGCGTGCGCGGAAACGCCAGCCTGGCGCAAAACACCATCAAGGCGAAGGCTATGGCGTGGTAGCTCCAGCGCTCTTCGATTTGCACGGGCAGCCAATCCAGGCCGAAACCATCGATAAGAATCACCGCCAAGGTGGCGGCGAATACCAGCATTAATATGAATCGACTCATTACTTGGCCTGTGTCTTTTCCGGAAGTTCTGCAGGTTTAGCGACTAATTTATTTGAGGTCTGCATTCTGAACAACTCGCGCTTTGGGAAGGTGAACAACATTCGTCCATGATGGCGATTCAATAGCATATAGATGCCAGTGCACACGGCCAGATTGACCACCACCAACACCACTAGCGCCGTTACCACACCGGCATCGGCATAATTGCTGGGAACATTCAGCGGCAGAATCAACTGCGCCGCCACATCAATAAAGAAGTGATGCATGACATAGATGGGCAGTGTGTAACGCCCCAATGTTTGTAGTAGATTTAATGTGAAGTGTTTGGTCAGCAGGCCAATAAAGTCCAGCGCCGCAATCACCAAGCAGCAAGAGATCAGAAACTTGACCCCGGGTATATCAATGGCGTCGTATCTTAGCGCTAATTCACCGAGGGCGAGGAAACCGACCACGGCAATAGAAAAGCGCAGCGGATTAAAGCGTTCGATAATCCGTTCTATATAAGGCTTGCCATAGCAACCTATGGTGAAGAATACGGCGTTACTGGCAATGCTGCGCAAACTCCAACTTTCTTGCGGTACAAGTTGCTTAGCCAACAGTGAGAGCAAGGCCATAAACGTAAAGGTTAACAGCAGGTGCTGATTACCCAGTTTGCACACGGTGAAGAACATCACCAACGCGTACAGGTACCAGATCGCGGTGTTGCCCATCGCCACGTCCAGGGCGAAAGCGTCTAGGGTAAAGGGGAAGGCTTCGGAGCCGTGGACGAGTTCGGGGTTGAAGTGCGAGATCAGGTAGGCGCGGAAGCACCAGTCCATAATCACCCAAAG